>NZ_MWJN01000037.1:0-81310 GCF_002027145.1 Microbispora sp. GKU 823
GGCCGGAGTAGCTCGGCCTGGGCGCTGGGTGGTGCGGCCTCGGTGCGGAGGTGCGTCGCGCGGCGCTGGGTGGTCGGCACCGGCGTGGTCGGACGGGCGGCGGCCGGGCGGGCACGGTGGGCTCCGGGCTCGGCACCGTCTCCTGCGTCTCCGTGGCCGCCGGGCTCGGCGACGGTGAGGGCGGAGGCTCGGGAGTCGGCTCCGTCGGCACCGGACTGGGCGTCGCGGTGACCGTGGCGGTGGTCGTCACATGCGCCGTCGGCTGCGTCCGGCCGGTGGGCTGCGCCGGCGGCGGGACCACCGGCTGGGTCGGCAGCGGCACGATCGGGCCGGGGGTCGGGACCGAGGTGAGCTCCGGCGTCACCGGAGCGTCGGTCGGCCACTCGCTCGGCAGCACCAGCGGCTGCACGGGCGAGTCCGGGTCGTCGGACGACAGTGCCCACGGCACCGTCACCTGCGGCGCCGCCGTCGGGGCCTGCCCGCCGCCTCCGGTCGCGCCTCCCGTGGTCCCGCCACCCACGTTCCCGCCGTCCGCGATCACGCGCCCACCGGAACCGTGCTGGCCCGCGGCGCGCTCCGCGGCGGCCGGCGACAGCTGGACCTCCGCGTAGTGACCGGCGCCCCACAGCCCCACGCCGGAGAGCAGGACCACGGCGCCGACCGCGGCCGCGAGGCCCACGGGGAACGGCTTGCGCCTGGCCGTCTCGACCTGGCCCTGGGTGGTCGGCGGACCCCACGTCTGCTGCGGGGGCTGCTCCTGCGGCATGGCGGCCGGCTGCCAGGCGACGGCGGGCACCTGCTGGGGCTGCTGGGGGACGGGCGGCGGACCCCACGTCTGCTGCGGGGCCGGCGGAACGGGGACTCCCCCGACCGGCGGCTGCGGCGGCTGCGCGGGCAGCACCGCCGTCGCGCCGGGGCCCGCCGCCGGTTGCGCCCCGGCGGCACCGCCGCCGAGCAGTTGCAGCATGGCGGCGTAGGCGGTGGGCCGCTGCCCCGGCTCCTTGGCCAGCGCGGGCAGCACGACCTGGCGCAGCCGCTCCTCCAGGCCGCCGAGGTCGGGCTGCGCGTTCAGCACCGCCTGCGGCTCCTGCGGGAACGGCGGACGCCCGGTCGCGGCGAAGACCACCGTGGCGGCCCAGGCGAACATGTCCGCGTACGCGTCGTACCGCTCGCCCCTGATCTGCTCGGGAGCCCGGTACGCCGGCTCGCCCACCGGCGGTCCGACGGCGACGTCGGTCAGCTTGACCCCGTCGTCGGCGACGATGACGTTGTGCGGGGTGAGCGCGCCGTGCGCGAGGTCGGCGAGGTGCACGGCGGTCAGCGCGGTGAGCACGCCCACCGCGACCCGTTCGAGCGCCTCCCCGGAGAGCGGGCCCTCGGCCGCCACGGCGGCGGCCAGGCTGCGCCCCTCGACGTGTTCCCTGACGACGTAGGGCCGATCACCGAGCAGGCCCGCCGTGATCGTGCGGGCCACATATGAGCTGGACACACGCGTGGCCACAGTGAGCCGGTCGAGGACGGCCTGCCCCGAACCCGGCTCGGCGGCCAAGAGCCTGATCACCCGCACAGGGGCGTCGTCGCCGGTCTCCTTGCCGACATAGACGTCGCCGCGGGGCCCCTCGTCCAGCCGTCCCAGGATGGCGTACTCGCCTATCTGCTCGGGATCACCCGGCCGTAAAGGGTGCATCTCAGTCCTTTCTGGAAGTGACCTGATCAGGATCATTCAACCAAGAGGACGCGGCACAAAGCAGCGGTTTCCGGCAGGCCAAAACATTTAACCGTCAATTACTCAAAGCAGACATGTCAACCCTCGCGGCCGGGGCGCCACCTTCTGCGCCTGCCCATCGGCGCGAACACCCGCACGGCCACGATCAGACCCACCGCGCACAGCGCCGCCGCCGCGATCGTGAGCGCCAGGTCGATCGCCTCCTGGTCCACCGGAGCCGCCCTGCTCACCGCGTTCTGCGGCAGCGGGGCCGGCGCCGGCGGCGCGATGACGGGGGCGTCGACGGCTTCCAGCGGCAGGATCGCGGTGACGGCGAGCAGCGGGTTGACCATCCCGGCACCCGTGCCCGTCCCCACGCCGCCGTCCGCCGTGGCGGTGATGCGCCACCGCACCCGCTCCTGGCTCAGTTCCGGGTGGCGGGCACGCACCAGCGCCGCCACCCCCGCGACGTACGGCGCGGCGAAGCTGGTGCCCTCCAGCCCGCTCATGTACGCCCGTCCCGGCCAGGTGGAGGTGATGGCCTGGCCCGGGCCGAGCACCCCGACGGGTGTCGCCGTGTTGGAGAAGTCGGCGCGCCTGCCGTCGGGCGTGGCGGAACCCACCGCCAGCACACCGGGGTAGGCGGCGGGATAGGAGGCCTCAGGCGTGCCGTCCTCCGCGGTCCTGTTGCCGGCCGCGGCCACGATCACCGCGTCCTTGCCCAGCGCGTACGCCACGGCCTGCCTGAGCTTCGGGTCGTCGTGGGCGTCGATCGACACGTTGATCACGTCGGCGCCCGCGTCGGCCGCGTCCACGATGGCCCTGGCCAGCGTGTCCGGGTCTCCGTTCTCCTCGTTCGTCTGCTTGAGCGAGATCAGCCGCACGCCCGGCGCGACGCCGACGAAGGGGACGCCCTTCACGTACTGGGCGGCGATGATCCCGGCGACGGCGGTGCCGTGGCCGACGCAGTCGCGGTGTCCCGTGCCGGTGTAGTCGACTTCCTTGGCCACGCGGAGCTGCGGGTGCGTCAGGTCCACCCCGCTGTCGATAATCGCGACGGTGACCCCCTCGCCCGTGGTGAGCGGCCACACCCGCTTCGGGTCGAGCCTGCGCTGCGCCCACGGCTCGGCCACCTGCATGCTGCCCTTGCGCGGCGCGCAACGCACCGGCGCGGCGCGCGCCTGTGCGGGCGGCGCGGGTGGTGCCATGAGAAGCAGAGCCAGCACGGTCGCCAGAAGGCCGGGTCCCCGCATGAGCGATCAGCCTAACCGGTCGAGCTCGGCCGATGCTGCCGGTTCAAAACCGGCATACCGGTGATGGGGCTCGGAAGCGGCGGAAACGAGGCGCGACAGCAGTCCCACTCAGCAAGGGGGCGGACGCCGTCCAGCGTCGACAGGTGCATAAAATCCACCAAGGCTCGTAACCCAGGGGCCCGAGGGAAGGATGGACGCGGTGCACAAGGTCCTGATCGCCAATCGCGGTGAGATTGCCGTACGGATCGCCCGGGCCTGCAGAGACGCCGGGATGTCCAGTGTCGCGGTGTACGCCGACCAGGACCTGGACGCGCTGCACGTGCGGGTGGCCGACGAGGCGCACGCACTCGGCGGGCAGAGCCCGGCCGAGACCTACCTCGACATCGACAAGATCCTGTCGGTGGCGAGGAAGACGGGCGCGGACGCCGTCCACCCCGGCTACGGCTTCCTCGCCGAGAACGCCGGCTTCGCCCAGGCCGTGCTCGACGCCGGCCTGATCTGGATCGGCCCGCCGCCTTCGGCGATCACCGCGCTGGGCGACAAGGTCCAGGCGCGGCACATCGCGCAGCGCGTGGGCGCCCCGCTCGTGGCCGGAACCCCCGACCCCGTCTCCGGGGTGGACGAGGTCGTCGCCTTCGCGCAGCAGCACGGACTGCCGATCGCGATCAAGGCGGCATTCGGCGGCGGCGGGCGCGGGCTCAAGGTGGCCCGCACCCTGGAGGAGATCCCCGACCTGTACGAGTCCGCCGTGCGCGAGGCCGTCACCGCCTTCGGGCGCGGGGAGTGCTTCGTCGAGCGCTACCTCGACCGGCCGCGTCACGTGGAGACCCAGTGCCTGGCCGACACCCACGGCAACGTCGTGGTCGTGTCCACCCGCGACTGCTCGCTGCAGCGCCGCCACCAGAAGCTGGTGGAGGAGGCTCCCGCGCCGTTCCTGACCGACGAGCAGCTCGAACTCCTCTACTCCTCCTCCAAGGCGATCCTGCGCGAGGCCGGGTACGTCGGCGCGGGCACGTGTGAGTTCCTCGTCGGCCAGGACGGCACGATCTCCTTCCTCGAGGTCAACACCCGGCTGCAGGTCGAGCACCCGGTCAGCGAGGAGGTCGCCGGCATCGACCTGGTGCGCGAGATGTTCCGCATCGCCGACGGCGAGCCGCTGGGCTACGACGACCCGGTGCTGCGCGGCCACTCCATCGAGTTCCGCATCAACGCCGAGGACGCGGGCCGCAACTTCCTGCCCGCGCCGGGGACGATCACCTCGATGCGCGTCCCGTCCGGCCCCGGCGTGCGGCTGGACGGCGGTTACGAGACGGGGATGAGCGTGCCGCAGGCGTTCGACTCGCTCGTGGCCAAGCTGATCGTCACCGCGCGACCCGGGAGCAGGCGCTGGAGCGGTCGCGCCGGGCCCTGGCGGAGTACGAGATCGGCGGCATGCCGACCGTGCTGCCGTTCCACCGGGCCGTGGTGGACGACCCCGCCTTCACCGGCGAGCCGTTCTCCGTGCACACCCGCTGGATCGAGACCGAGTTCGTCAACGAGATCCCCCCGTACGAGGGGGCCGTGGAGGCGGCCGAGTCCGCCGAGCGCGAGCGGATCACGGTCGAGGTCGGCGGCAAGCGCCTGGAGGTCGTCCTGCCCGCCGGCCTGGGCTCCTCGGGTCTGGGCTCGTCCGGTCCGGGCGCGACCGGCGGCTCCGGCCCGGCCAGGAAGGCGGCGCCCCGGCGGTCCGGCGGGGGCGCGGCGAAGAAGGCCGCGGCGAGCGGCGACTCCCTCGTGAGCCCGATGCAGGGCACGATCGTGAAGGTCGTCGTCGCCGACGGCGACACCGTCGAACCCGGCGACACGATCGTCGTTCTCGAGGCGATGAAGATGGAGCAGCCGCTGACCGCCCACAAGGGCGGCACGATCACCGGCCTCGCGGCCGCCGTCGGCCAGACGGTCACCGCCGGGGCCGTCCTGTGCGAGATCAAGGACGCCTGAGCCTGCGCGGCGGCCGTGGGGGCCGGGTCACGCCCGTGTGCCCGAAGGCGCGCGGGCGCCTGCCTGGTCCCGCGGTCGTCGACCGGATCGGCGATCCGCAGCGGCGCGTCCGCCGGGGGCGCGGAGCCGGAGAAGCCGTCGGCCAGCATGGCGGCCACCGTGTAGAGGTGCCACGCCACATGGGGTCGCCGCGCCTTCGGCCTCCCTCCGGCCATGGCGGAAAGGTCGGAGAACAGACCCGCCACCGCCGCCTCGTCCACGATCCGCGCCAGCTCGTCCGTGACGGCCGTCCCGTCCCACGCGAGGACGCCGGCCCGGAGCTCGGCGGCCAGGGCCTCCGGGATGTCGACGCGCCAGTTCCAGGCCTTGGGGCCGCCTCCACCGGCGATCGGCGACGGGACGTCCCGCAGGCGACGCCGTACGCGGTCCAGCAACATCCCGCCCGCAGGCTCGGCGGCGAACCGCCACGGCCTGCCCTCGATCGGGACGTCTCTCAGCTCGGGCGCGAAGGCCAGGATGCACCGGTGGACCACCTCCTCGGACCGCCGCCACATCGGGTCGATGCTCAGCGCGGTCCGTACGACCAGGTTGTCGAGGAACGGCGGGACAGGCGTCCCACCGCGCAGCAGCGCGGCCCGGGAGGCGGCGTGCCAGCGGCCGACGCGGTAGGTGAGATAGAGCCGGTCGAGCGTCCCCGCCGGGTCGTCCTGCCCGCGCCGCCGCCACGGCTCCGCCAGCTCGCGGGCGTGGTCCTTGGCCTCCCGGCTCAGCAGGTCGGCGTTCCTGGTGAACAACCCCTCGATCCTGCGCCGCATGGCGGCGACGCCGAGGTCCTCCTGGTTGTGGAGGAACCCCGCCCGCAGCACCTCCCCGCCGTGCCCGGACATCCGCGGTCGCGGATCGAAGCCCGCCGCCTCCGGCACGTTCTCGTACGCCGACAGCATGCCCTCGCAGACGCGCACGACGTTGTGCGCGCGGACTCTGGGGTGGGCGACGACCAGGTGCGCGGCGTCCGCCGACCGCTTCGGCTCGACCGCCCGGTGCTCCACGCCGAGGGTCGCCGCGACGCGCCGCGCCAGCACGACGTCGGGGGGTGCCCTCGCGCCCCGAGGTGGCCGTGGTGAACGGGATGCCCGCGTGATGGAGCAGCGCGGCCAGGAGCCTGCTGTCCCTGCCGCCGGTGAGCGACAGCCGTACGGGCTCCGTGGCGGCCGCCAGCGGTCGCACGGAGGCAAGCAACGCCGCGGCAAGCTCGTCGGCCTGGGCCCGCATGCCACGGGCAGTGCCGGGCCGGGGACGCGCCTCGGGCGGCGCGGTCTCGCCGGTCGCGGCCAGCCCCCGGACGATGCCGATCTCGGTGGCCGGCGGCAGCGCGCGCACCCCGTCGAAAGGGGTCTCGTCGGACAGGAAGTAGCCCATCCTGACCATGGACTGCAGCGCCGGGAGGTTCCAGGCGACGGCGGGCCGGGCCGTGCCCGTCACCACGGCGCGGGCGACCAGGTGAACGAGCAGCGCCCGGTTGCCGACGACGTGGACGTCCGGAGTCTCGGCGTGGAACACCGGGCAGGCCGCCGTCATCCCGGTCGCGGCCGTCAGCTCGCCCTCCCCCGCGCGGAACACCGAGAAACAGCCGCCCGTACGGCACACGGCCTCTCCCAGGCGGCGGGCGGCCAGCAGGCGTGCGGCGTCGGCGGGGTCGGCGAGGTGACCGGTGATGCCGGCGACCTGGTTGCCGCCCGTGACCCGGTCGCCCCTGATCCTGTCGTCTCCGACCAGGAGAGGCAGGACGCCGTCCCCCCGGCTCGTTCGACCACGACAGCAGCGCCACGTCGCCCGCGCCGGACCGCCACTCCTCCGCGGTGGCGGTCTCGGCGGGCACGGGGAAGGCACGGTCGATCGCGGCCAGGGCCGCGGCGAACCCCACGGGAGGCAACGGCGCACCGACCCGTTTGGCCGCGATGCCCAAGTAAACGCGCAACTGCCACCTCACTTTGTCGATCGTTGAGGGGTTCGATGCGGGATCGCGGCGGACGGTTCGGCGACCGGCGCCACGGTCATTCACCGGCAGGAGGACGCATGCCGGGTTCCGGGTGCGGAACGATAGGTTTTTGTGGAGGAACCATCGCGCCCTGCCGTTCGTCCAGTAGGGCGAAGGAGGCTTGAAGCCGTGACCATGAAGACACCGCTCGGCCGGGTGGGGGCCGCCCTGGCGGCGCTGCTCGCCGGGCTCATCACCCTGCTCGCGCTCGCGCCGTCCGCAATGGCGGCGGCTCCCCCGGACCCCACCACGGTCCTGTCGTCCTGGAAGAACGCCAAAGACCCGCTGTTCGTCCAGAGTGGGTCTCCGCTCTCGTCGAGCCAGCAGAACGAGATCCGCCAGGCGCTGAAGGACTCGAAGTCCAAGATCTACGTGGTCGCCATGCCCGACGGCACCGTGAGCACGAGCCAGGTGAGCACCTACATCCCGCAGCTGCTGTCCGAGCTCGACAAGGCCGGCAAGTCGAGCGCGACCGTGGCGCTTCTCGACGGCACGAGCCTGTTCGCCGGGTCGACCGAGCTGCCCAGGAACGCGCCGGGCGTGCTGGCCCGGCTGTCCACCAACTCCAACAGCGACGTGGTCACCGGCATGAAGGACTTCATCAACCGGGTGAACCTGGTGCGCGAGGGCGACGTCAACGGCGCCCGCGCCAAGGGCAGCACGGTCGGCGGCGGTGGCGGTTCGGGTGTGCTCGTCGGCATTCTGGGCATCGCGGTTGTGGGAGGTGCCGGTTTGTGGATCATCGGACGCCGTAACAAGCGCAAGCGCGAGGAGCGCGAGGCCGCCGAGCTCGCCGCCGTCAAGCAGACGGTCGAGGAGGACGTCACGAAGTTCGGTGAGGAGATCACCGCGCTCGACGTGGACGTCAAGATGCTCCCGCAGGCCGAGACGACGGGCGACTGGCAGCGCGCCCTCGACTCCTACGAGCGGGCCAAGACCGAACTCGCCGCGATCAAGCGCCCGGAGGACCTGCGCACGGTGACCTCCACGCTGGAGGACGGCCGCTACGCGCTGGCCTGCGTCAAGGCGCGCGTGAACAACCAGCCGCTGCCCGAGCGGCTGCCCCCGTGCTTCTTCAACCCGCAGCACGGCCCGTCGGTCCGCAACGTGCGCTGGGCGCCCCCCGGCGGCGCGGTGCGCGACGTCCCGGCCTGCGCGGCGGACGCCGAGGCGGTGGAGCGCGGCTTCGACCCGCAGATGCGCGAGGTCATGGTGGACGGCCACCGCAGGCCCTACTGGGACGCCGGTCCCGCCTACCAGCCCTACGCGTACGGCTACTACGGCGGCTTCGGCGGCGGCGACCTGCTGACCGGCATGCTCGTCGGCACCATGCTCGGCAACGCATTCGGCGGCTGGGGCCACGGCGGATACGGCGCCGGATACGACTCCGGCTACGCCGCGGGCGTGGAGGCCGGCGGCGGCGACTGGGGCGGTGGCGGCGACTTCGGCGGCGGAGGAGACTTCGGCGGCGGTGGCGGCGACTGGGGCGGCGGCGACTTCGGCGGAGGGGACTTCGGCGGAGGCGACTGGTAACGCCTGAACGCTTCCTGCACGGCATCGACGAGGGGCGGACCCGGCGGGGTCCGCCCCTTCGTCATGTCCGGGGACCGCGACCACGGCCGCGGCCCCCGTTCGCCACCGCGGGGGCGCCGTCGCCGGGGCCGGTCAGCGGATTGCAAGTGCGGTTAAAGATCGCATGGGAAACTCGGGACGTTCCCCTCAGGAGGCTCCCCGTGCGTCGCTTCGCCCCCCTGTCCGTCACCGCCCTGCTCCTGTCGCTCGCGTTCCTGTCACTCCCTGCGACCGCCGCTCAGGCGCCGCCGCGCCCTGCAAACCGGGCAGCGGCGTCAAGCTGCGCGGCAAGGACCTCACCAGCGCCGCCCTGCCTCCAGACCTGCGGTGCGCCGACCTCACCGGCGCGAAGCTCGACGGGGTGGACCTCACGGGCAAGGACCTCACCGGAGCCGTCCTGCGCAAGGCCTCGCTGAAGGAGGCCGACCTCGGCCAGGCGCATCTCGACTACGCCGACCTGCGCGGCGCCGACCTCACCGAGGCCGACATGGGCCAGATGCGGGCCAAGCGGGCGAACCTGCGCGGGGCGGTCCTCGTCGACGCGGAGGCCGTGCAGGCCGAGTTCCCGCACTCCGACCTGACCGGCGCGGTCCTCACCCGGGCCGTGCTCAGCCAGGCCGACCTCACCGACGCCCAACTGGTGGACGCCGACCTGAAGGACGCCGCGCTCGGGCAGATCAAGGGCCGTAAGGCCGACTTCACCCGGGCCAAGCTCGGCGAGGCCAAGTTCGGCCAGGCCCACCTGGAGCACGCCGTACTGAAGGACGCCGATCTGTCCGAGGCGGAGTTCACCCAGGCCGAACTCGACGGCGCGGACTTCCACGGGGCGAACGTCGACAAGGCCTCTTTCACCCAGGCCGACGACGTGGACCTCACCGGGGCCCGGGGCACGGCGGTCAACCTCCCCGACGACGCCGTCGCGCCCGGCACCGCCGGCGGGGACGACCCGGCCGGAGACAGGACGACCACCTCGGAGCAGGACGTGTCCGGCAACGCCTTACGCCCGAAGGGCCCGTCGCCCGCGCTCATCCTCGTCATCGTGTCCGGGCTCGGCCTGAGCCTGACGCTGATCCTTTGGGGCGTCGCGCACCGGCGCAAGGAGCGGTTCGTGGCCGAGATGGCGGTGGCCAGGCACGCGGCCGAGGAGGACGTGACCCGCTTCGGCGAGGAGATCGACGCCCTCGACTTCGAGATGAAGATCAACCAGGTCAGCGGCCCGGCGTTCGAATGGCGCGCGGCACTCGACGCGTACGAGGCGGCCAAGCAGGCGCTGAACGTCGCCCAGACGCCGTACGACCTGCGGGCGGCCGCCGCGGCGGTCGCACGGGGACGGCAGGCCCTGCACGAGGTCAGGTCACGGCTGTCCGCCACGGGCGGCCACCACTGACCTCGGCGAGTTCACCGGCGGCCCTGCCCGAAGACGGCGTCACGGGCGATCGAGAGCGCGGTGGAGGCCGCGCCCCTCAGGACGGGGTTGTCCGGGATGCCGCTCACGCGTACGTGCACGGGGACGGGCGAGACCTCCGCCAGTCGCTCGGCGACCAGGGCCGCCAGCGGGTCGCCGCCCGCCAGGCTGGTGGCGCCGCCGAGGACGACGAGACCGGGGTCGAGCACGGCGACGAGCGTGAAGGCGGCCGTCGCGACCCTGTCCGCCAGGGCCGGGAGGTCCAGCCCGCGTACGGCCTGCGCGCCCAGCAGGTCGCACACCTTGATGTCGAGCCGGCCGAGGAAGCCGATCTCGCCGGCGCCGCCGGAGGCGCCCCGGCGGAGTCTGCCGTCCAGCACGACGGCCGCGCCGACGCCGTCGTCCAGCCAGAGCAGGACGAAATCGTCCCGCCCGGCGGCCGCCCCGGTGGCCTGCTCGGCGACGGCGGCCAGGTTGACCTCGTTCTCCATGACGACCGGCGCGTCGACCAGGGTGCGCAGGGCCGGGAGCAGTCCGGGGCGCCAGGCGGGCTCGGCGTTCCCGGCCGCGAGGTCTCCGGTCTGCGGGTCGACCATCCCGGGCGCGCCGATCACGACGGCGTGCAGGGGACGTGAGCCGGCCGCCTCGGTGAGCGCCTCCGCGACCAGCGCGGGAAGGTTCTCCCCGATAGGCCGCCTCGCCTCGCCCACGATGCCGCCGGCGATGTCGGCGACCGTCACGTTGACCACGTCACGCCGCACGTCCACCCCGCCCACGAACGCCCGGTCGGCGACGATGCCGTAGAGCCTGGCGTTGGGGCCGCGCCGGTCGCCTCCGCTCTCCCCCGTGATCCCGATCAGGCCGTTCACCTGGAGGCGTTCGATCAGGTCCGACACGGTCGGGCGGGACAGGCCGGTGAGCGCGCGCAACTGGGGTGCGGTCAGCGGGCCCCGCTCCAGGAGCAGGTCGAGCGCGAGCCGGTCGTTGATGGCCCGTGCGAGCTGGGGTGTCGCGGTCTTCATGAAAACCCACTTTTTATCAGGAACCCTGCCTGTTAATTTAGCCGCATGCGAGACAGACATCAACGGGCCACCGCCGTCGTCTTCGCCGTGCACGGCGCGGTGGCCGGCACCCTCGCCACCCGGATGCCCTGGTTCCAGGACCACTTCGGCCTCGGCACGGCCGCGCTCGGGCTCGTCCTGCTCTGCCCGCCGATCGGCTCGTTCCTCGCGATGCCGATGACGGCGCGGCTGGCCTACCGCTTCGGAACCAAGGCGACGACCCGGACCCTGCTGGCCCTGTGGTGCGCGGCGCTGGCCCTGCCCGTGCTCGCGCCCGGCCCGCTGTGGCTGGTGCCCGCGTTCCTCCTGTACGGCGCCGCGGCCGGGATGTGCGACCTGGCGATGAACGCCCAGGGCGTGCTCGTGGAACGGCGCCTGGGCCGTTCGGTCATGTCCGGCCTGCACGGCATGTGGAGCGTCGGCAACCTGTGCGGCGCGGGTCTCGGGGCCGCGGCGGCGCAGGCGGGCCTGGACGCGCGTGCGCATCTCACCCTCATGGCGGCGGCGCTGATCGCCGTGGGCGCCGTGGGAAGTCGTGCGCTCCTGGACGACGTGCCCGCGCCGGACGAGAAGCCGCCGTCCCGCTTCACGGTGCCGCCGAGGGCCGTCCTGCTGATCGGCCTGATCGGCTTCTTCGCCACCTTCGCGGAGCGGGCCAGCGGCCAGTGGGCCGCGATCTACCTCAGGGACGTGACCGGGGCGGGCGCGGGCCTCGCCGCGGCGGGCTTCACCGTGTTCACCGCGTGCATGGTCACGGTGCGGCTGGCCGGAGACTTCGTGGTGCGCAGGCTCGGGCCGGTCGCGACGGTGCGCGCGGGGGCCGTCACGGCCGTGCTCGGCGGCGTGATGGTGGTCGCGTTCCGGACTCCCGCGCCGGTGATCGCCGGGTTCGCGTTGTTCGGCGCCGGTGTCGCCGTCGTCGTGCCGCTGGTGTTCGCGGCGGCGGGCCAGGCCGCCCGTACGCCTGCCGAGGGCGTCGCGGGGGTCGCGACGATCACCTGGATGTCGGGGCTGGTGGCGCCTTCCGTCATCGGCTGGCTGGCCGGCACGTTCGCCTTCCCGTTCGCGTTCGCCCTGGTGACGTGTATGGTCGCGGCGATGATCCGGCCGGCGCGCGCGCTGCGCCCACGCGCCGCCGCCCGCGTACCGGTCGCCGCGGCGGACTGAGGTCCGGCCGTCAGATGCCGGCGGTCAGCGGGGACATGAGGCGGCGGGCGGCCTCGGTGATCGAGCCCGACAGCGACGGGTAGACGGCGAAGGTGTGGGCGAGCTGGTCCACGGTCAGGCGGTGCTGCACGGCCACCGACACGGCCAGGATCAGCTCCGACGCGCGCGGGGCGACCACTACGCCGCCGAGCACGATGCCGGTGTTCGGACGGCAGAACAGCTTCACGAAACCGTCGTTGAAACCCTGCATCTTGGCCCGGGCGTTGGTCGCGAGAGGCAGCTTGACGACATTCGCCTCGATCTCGCCCGCCTCGATCTGCCGCTGCGACACGCCCACGGCGGCGATCTCCGGGTCGGTGAAGATGTTGGCGGCGACGGTGGCCAGCCGGATCGGCTGCACGGCCTCGCCGAGCGCGTGCCAGACCGCGATCCTGCCCTGCATGGCGGCGACCGAGGCGAGCATCAGGACGCCGGTGCAGTCTCCCGCGGCGTACACGCCCGGCGCGGAGGTCCTCGACACCTTGTCGACCTCGATGAAGCCGTTGCGGTCGAGCCGCACGCCGTTGTCCTCGAGCCCGAGCCCCGAGGTGTTGGGGACCATGCCGACGGTCATGAGGCAGTGGCTGCCCTCGGCGGTGCGGCCGTCCTCCAGGGTCACGACGACGCCGTGCTCGGTGCGCTTGACCGAGGCGGCACGCGAGCGGCCCATGACGTTCATGCCGCGGCGCCGGTAGACCTCCTCGAGCACCTCGGCCGCGTCGGCGTCCTCGTTGGGCATCATCCGGTCGCGCGAGGAGACCAGCGTGACCTCCGACCCGAGCGACCGGTAGGCGCCGGCGAACTCGGCGCCGGTGACGCCGGAGCCGACCACGATCAGGTGCTCGGGCAGCTCCTCCAGGTCGTACAGCTCTCGCCAGCTGAGGATGCGCTCGCCGTCGGGCTCCGCCCCCGGCAGCACGCGGGGGTGGGCGCCGGTCGCCACGATGACCACGTCGGCCCGGATCGTACGGTCCCCCGCGCGCACCACCTGGGGGTCGACCAGGCGGCCCCGGGCGCGGATGACCTCGACGCCCTCGGCGGCCAGCCGGGCGGCGATGTCGTTCGACTGCGCCAGCGCGAGTTCCTTGACGCGTTTGTTCACGTCGATCATGTCCACGGCGACGCCGCCGGCGTCGTGGTCAGGGCCGCCGTCGAAGCGGACCCCCAGGGACGACGCGTCGAGAAGCGCCTGCTTGCGGACGGAGGAGGCGATCAGGGTCTTGGACGGCACGCAGTCGGTGAGCACGCACGCCCCGCCGGGTCCTTCCTCCTCCACGACGGTGACTTGAGCGCCTAGTTGCGCGGCGACCAGGGCCGCCTCGTATCCGCCGGGGCCACCACCGATGATCACGATCCTTGTCACATGCTCCATTGTCCCGCATCCTGGCTTCGTATTCCCGGCGAGGTGCGCGTAACGGGCTGACTACGCGGATTTCTTTCGCCACACCTCCGTGCGCGCGCTACCCGTCCAACTTTCGGGATCTTGGTTTAGGCTTGTGTGCCGTGCCTGTTTACGCGGCCTACGGCAGCAACATGGACCCCAAGCAGATGGCGGAGTGGGCGCCCCACTCGCCCATGCGAGGAACGGGCTGGCTCCCGGGCTGGCGGCTCACCTTCGGCGGCGAGGACGTCAGCTGGGAGGGCGCTCTCGCCACGATAGTCGAGGACGCCGACGAGCAGGTATTCGTCGTCCTGTACGACGTGCCGGAGTGGGACGAGGCGTCCCTCGACCGCTGGATGGCCACCGACCTCGGCCTCTACCGCAAGCTCCGGCTCCGCGTCGCGACGCTGGAGGGGGACGTGCTCGCCTGGTCGTACGTGCTGAACTCCTACGAGGGCGGGCTGCCCTCGGCGCGATACATCGGCATCCTGGCCGACGCCGCGGAGAAGGCGGGCGCCCCCGACGACTACGTCGCGTGGCTGCGCACCCGCCCGTGTAAGAAGCTCGGCGACTGACACGGACCCGGCACTTATCGGCCGGGTTCATGCTCTTCTGTACCCTCAGCAAAGTGACCCCATATGACCTGGCGGCCGAGGCCGCGACCACGCTGAGGAACCTCACCGGCATCCCTTCCTTCGACGTCGCCCTCGTCATGGGCTCGGGCTGGGTCCCGGCCGCGGACGCGATCGGCGAGACGGTCGCCGAACTCGCGGTGACGAAACTGCCGGGGTTCTCCCCTCCCGCGGTCGCCGGTCACGCGGGCACGGTGCGCGCGGTGCGCACCTCCGCCGGGCTCAACGCCCTGATCTTCCTCGGCCGTACGCACCTGTACGAGGGCCGCGGGGTGGAGCCGGTGGTCCACGGGGTGCGCACGGCCGTCGCGGCCGGGGTGCGCACGGTGGTGCTGACCAACGCGGCGGGCGGCTGCGCCCGGAGACCCAGAAGGTCGGCGACCCCGTCCTGATCAGCGACCACATCAACCTCACCGGCGACAACCCGCTCACGGGCGCGACGTTCATCGACCTCACCGAGGTGTATTCCAAGCGCCTGCGCGACCTCGCCCGCGCGGTGGACCCCACGCTGGCCGAGGGCGTGTACGTCGCCTTCCGCGGCCCGACGTACGAGACGCCCGCGGAGATCCGCATGCTGCGCACGCTCGGCGGCGACCTGGTGGGCATGTCCACCGTGCTGGAGGCGATCGCCGCCCGGGAGGCCGGGGCCGAGGTGCTCGGGATCTCCCTGGTCACCAACCCCGGCGCGGGCCTGGTGGGCGAGCCGCTCAACCACGAGGAGGTCCTGGAGGTCGGCCGGGCCACGGCCGCCCGCATGGGCGTCCTGCTCGCCCAGGTCGTCGACAAGCTGTAGGGAGCATCATGACCGACTTCGTACGGCTCGCCCGGGAATGGCGTGACCAGGACCCCGACCCCGAGACGCGGGCGGAGCTCGACGCGCTCCTGCAGCGGGAGGACCTTGCCGCGCTGGAGGACCGCTTCGGCGCGAAGCTGGAGTTCGGCACGGCCGGCCTGCGCGGCGCGCTCGGAGCCGGGCCCAACCGGATGAACCGGGTCACGGTGATGCGGGCGGCCGCCGGGCTGGCCCGCGTCCTCGGGCCGGGACGCCATGTGGTGATCGGCTACGACGCGCGGCACAAGTCCGACGTGTTCGCCGCCGACACGGCCCGCGTGCTGACCGGGGCGGGCCTGCGCGCCTCGGTCATGGCCGCCAAGTGGCCGACCCCTGTCCTGGCGTTCGCCGTGCGCCACCTGGGCGCGGACGCGGGCGTCATGGTCACCGCCTCGCACAACCCTCCCCAGGACAACGGCTACAAGGTCTACTGGGGCGACGGCGCGCAGATCGTGCCGCCGATCGACCAGGAGATCTCGGCCGCCATCGACGCGGTCGGGCGGGTGGACGCGCTGCCGCTCGGCGAGGACTGGCAGACCCTCGGCCACGACGACATCCTCGTGCCGTACCTGCGGTCCCTGACCGCGCTCCCGATCGGCGACGCCCGCGAGATCGCGGTCGCGTACACGCCGCTGCACGGCGTCGGCGGCGCGACCGTGTCCGAGGCGTTCCGCGTGGCGGGCTTCGAGGTGCCGGTCATGGTGAGCCGGCAGGCGATGCCCGACCCGGACTTCCCCACCGTGGCGTTCCCCAACCCGGAGGAACCGGGCGCCATGGACCTCGCGCTCGAACTCGCCGCCGCGACCCGCGCCGACCTGGTGATCGCCAACGACCCGGACGCGGACCGGTGCGCGGTGGGCGCTCCGCTGCCGGGCGGCGGCTACCGCATGCTGACCGGCGACGAGGTGGGCGGCCTGCTGGCCGAGCACGTGCTGCGGCACACCTCGGGCGCCGACCGGCTGGTCGCCACCTCGATCGTGTCGTCGTCGCTGCTCGCCAAGATCGCCGCCGACCACGGCGTGCGGCACGCCGAGACCCTGACCGGCTTCAAGTGGATCATGAAGACGGGCCCGGGGCTGGTCTTCGGCTACGAGGAGGCGCTGGGCTACAGCGTGGGGTCGGACGCCGGCCTGCCGGTCCACGACAAGGACGGCGTGGGGGCCGCCCTCACCGTGGCCGGGATGGCCGCCGCGGCCAAGCGGGACGGCAGGTCGCTGCTCGACCTGCTGGACGACCAGGCCCGCCGCTACGGCCTCCACGCGACCACTCAGCTCTCCGTCCGGGTCGAGGACCTGTCGCTGATCGCGAAGGCCATCGAACGCCTGCGTACGCACCCGCCGGTGCAGCTGGCCGGCCGGGCGGTGGAGTCGGCCGAGGACCTGTCCCAGGGGGTGGCGGGGCTGCCGCCGACCGAGGGCCTGCGCTACCGCCTGTCCGGCGACGCCCGGGTCGTCGTACGGCCCAGCGGCACCGAGCCCAAGCTCAAGTGCTACCTGGAGGTCGTCGTGCCGGTCGAGGGCGACGACGTCGCACCCGCCCGCGCCCGCGCCGCGCAGGACCTGGAGGACCTGAAGAAGGATCTGGCCGTCGCCCTCGGGCTCTGAGCCGCCTACCGGCAGATCGTGTCCCTGGCCGGCCGCTCACCGGTGACCAGGAACGTGGTGACGACGCCGTCACCACAGGCGTTGCCGTTGACCAGGTAGGACCCGTGCCCGCCGGAGTCGACGGCGACCATGCGCGCCCTGCTCCCAAGGGCCTCGCGCATGCGCAGGGCGCCGCTGTACGGCGTCGCCGGGTCGCGCAGGTTCTGCACGAGCAGCACGTTGGGCGGCCCCTGCGGCGTGACCCGCACCGGCGCCTCCGCCGGCCGGTAGGGCCAGTAGGCGCAGGGACCGATGTTGACCGGCATGCCTCCGGTGAGCGGGTGGGCCGCCCGGTCGCGGGCCACCAGCCGCCGGTGCAGATCGACCGAGCTCGGCCACTCGACGTCGTTGCAGATGGTCGCGGCCACCGAGGCCGCGCCGTTCTGCAGCGCCGCGTCCGGCGCGGCGGAGGGCTCGGGGAGGGGACCCGAGCCGAGCGCCGCCCGCATGAGCCCGGCCAGGCCGGGGAACCCGGTGTCGGAGTACAGCGCGTTCAGCATGGTCTCGCGCAGGGCTGCGCCGTCGAGCCGCGGCGGATTGGCGCCGGGCCAAGGGATCGGGGCGTGGTCCAGGCGCTCGGCGAGGTCCAGGAAGGTGCGGCGCACCGCCGCGCCGTCCGCTCCCAGGCCGTACTCGCCGTCACGCTCGGCCGCCCAGGCGGCGAAGTCGGGGAACCGGTCCTCGACGCCCACCGAGTAGTTGGCCAGCCAGGCGCGGGCGACCTTGTGCGGGTCGGGATCGTCGTTGCTGTCCAGGATGACCCTGTCGGTGCGGCCGGGGAACATCGTGGCGTAGACGGCCCCGGCGTACGTGCCGTAGGAGACCCCCCAGTAGGACAGGCGCTCCTCCCCGAGGGCCCGGCGGATGGCGTCGATGTCCCTGGCCTCGTTGCGCGTGCTGATGGTAGGCAGCACGGGGCCGCCGTTGCGGGCGCAGGCCTCGCTGAACCTGCGGGCGTACGCGACGTTCTCGCCGATGTCACCGCCGGCCGAGGGGTAGGGCTTGAGCCGGGAGGGCGCCAGGTCCTCGTGGGCGAGCCCGCAGGAGACGGGCGAGCTCTGGCCGACTCCCCGCGGGTCGAAGCCGATCAGGTCGTAACGGTCGAGCACGGCGCTCGGCAGGCGCTTCACCATCGTGCTCGGCCTGCCCAGGCCCGGGCTGCCCGGTCCTCCGGGGATGAGCAGCAGCACGCCCCTGCGCAGTCCCGGCCGTGCCGTACGGATCCGGGAGACGGCCAGGGAGATCGTGCCGCCGCCCGGCTTGCCGTACGTGAGGGGGACCTGGAGCGTCGTGCACTCCTGGCGGGGGTCGAGCCCGGCGGCGGTGCCGCAGGAGGTCCAGGCCGGGGCGGCGTGAGCCGGGACCGAGGTGGCGGACAGGGAGATCAGGGCGGCTGCGCCGATGGAGGCGATGCGGTTCATGATTTCGGCTTTCGAGTCGTAAGGGGGTTGGCGGCGGCCCGGCTACTGGCGGGCGCCGATGGTCTCGGCCGGACGGGCGCGCAGCGCGAGACGCGCGGGAAGGCTCGTGGCGACCAGGGCGAGCGCGGCCACGGCGGCGATCACCAGTGCGTAGCCGACCGGGGGGACGTACGGCAGGGCCGACCCGGTCATCCCCCTGCTGAAGGCCGACAGCGTGATCAGCGCGATGCCGGTCCCGGCGAGCACGGAGACGACCAGCGCGGTCAGGGTCTCCAGGCGGAGCATGCGCAGCACCTGCCGCCGCGTCGCGCCGACCAGGCGGAGCAGGGCCAGTTCCCGCGATCGGTCCGTGGTGGACATGGCCAGCGTGTTGACCACGGCGATCGCGCTGAACGCGATGATCAGGCCCATGGCCACGTAGTTGACCTCGGCGTTCGGGGTCTCCGCCGCGGCCCCTCCGGTCGGCGACACCACCGGCGCCACGGCGGCCAGGGCCGCACGGGAGACCGAGGGGGCCTCGACCAGCAGGGTGCCCGATGGATCGTCGACATGGTCGGCCACCAGGGCGTACGGCAGGGTCAGGTCGCCGAACCCGAGGCCGCGCGAGTAGATCGCCACGACCTTCGGCTCCGCCGGGGTCCCGTCGCCCAGGGTGATCCTGACCGTGTCGCCGACCGACAGGCCGAGCCTGGAGGCCGCCGACTCGCTCAGCGCGACCGACCGGGCGCCGAATCCGTCGAGCGAGCCGGACACGACCCCGAGGTCCAGGGCCTGCCCGATCGGCCGCTCGCCGCCGTCGACGCCCTGCGCGCCGTACTTGTCCAGCCCGATCCGCACGGAGGTGCGCACCACCGAGGTCACGGCCCGCACGCCCGGCACGCGGCGCACCGCATCCGCCGTCGCGCCGCTCACCACGTAGTCGGCGTGGGTGCCGGCGGCGGCCTGCGCGGCCGACGCGTGCCCCATCGTGGTCTGGGTGAACAGAATGGTGCAGGTCATGGCCACCAGAAGGGTCAGCGGCGCCATCACGGAGGCCATCCGTCCCGGGCCCGTCCGCAGGTTGCGCGCCGCCAGGTATCCGGCGCGGGACGCGCGCAGCGCGATGCCGAGGGGGGCGGTCGCGGCGCGGGCGAGCACCGGGCCGAGCAGGGTGACGGCCACCGTCCAGACGAGCGCGGTCAGCATCGTCACGGGGCTCGACGCCGCCTCGGTCTCGAGTCCCGACAGCACCAGCGTCAGCACGATCCCGCCGGCGACGCAGAGGACGCCCGCGATCGACCGCCCGAGGGGCAGGCCCCCGCCCATGGCGGCCTCGCCCAGCGCCTCGACCGGGCGGATCCGCGCGGTGCGGCGGACCGAGAGCCGGGTCGCGGCCCAGGCCGCGGCCACGGCGGCCAGCAGGGCGGCCGCCGCCGGGAACGGGCTGACCACCAGGCGCAGGTTCTCCGGCATGGCGCCCAGGTCGACGAACCGGCCGCGCAGCCAGAACCCGAGGCCGATGCCGGCCGCCGATCCGATGACGCCGGCCGCGAGGCGACCAGCAGCGCCTCGCCGCCCAGGAGTTTGCGCACCTGCCCGGGGGTGGCGGCGACGGCCCGCAGGAGGGCGATCTCGCGCCGTCGCCGCTGGACCGCGAGAGCGGAGGTGCCGGTCACGACGAGGATCGCCACCAGCAGGGACGTGCCGCCCAGGGCGCCGCCCAGGCTGATCAGCCGCACCCGCGCCCGCTCCGCGCCGAGGAACTCCACCGTGCCGCGCTCGTCCCCGGTGTAGGCGACGAGGTGATCATTCAGCACCGGCGAGACATCCACGTGAGGGAACACGCCGATCGCGGTCACCAGCCCGGGACGTCCGGCCAGCCTGCGGGCCTCGGCCGTCGAGAAGAACACCGTGTCCTGGCTCGGCAGAGCCTGCGCGGTGACCCCCACGACCCGGTACGCCTCTCCCCGCACGCGCAGGACCGAGCCCACGGACAGGCCGGCGCGGGCGTCCACGACCACCTCGCCGTTCTCACGCGGCGGGCGCCCCTGGGCGATGGTGAACGGCGTGAGCCCCGCCGACTCCCACCCGTGCCCGAGAGCGTGTCCGTTCACGGGGAACGTCACCTCGGTGATCACCTTCGAGACGCCGGGCAGGCCGCGCAGTCCGGCGGCGGTCGCCTCGGGGATCCAGACCCGCTCGGACAGCGGCTTGGCCTTCGTCTTGACCTTTCCGGAGGACTTGGTCACGGTCTCGTGGACGTTCTGGTCGCCGGCGACGATCAGCGGCGCCCCTGCGTAGCGCTCCGGCGCGACCCCGCCCCGCAGGCCGGTCTCCAGCAGCATCAGGCACGCGCAGACCAGCGCGGCGGCGCACACCAGCGCCACGAACGCCCCCGCGAACGCCGCCCTGCGGTGCCGCAGGGTCTTCAGTGCGAGTCCGGTGATCATGCCGCGTACGCCCCCATCCTGGTCATGCGCTCGGCGACCTTCTCGGAGCTCGGCGTGGCCATCGCGTCCACGATGCGGCCGTCGGCGAGGAACAGGACGGTGTCGGCGTAGGAGGCGGCCACCGGGTCGTGGGTGACCATCACCACCGTCTGGCCGAGGCCGTCCACCACCTCACGCAGCAGCCGGAGCACGTCACGGGCGGTCATCGTGTCGAGCGCGCCGGTCGGCTCGTCGCCGAAGACCACCTGCGGCCGGGTCACCAGCGCCCTGGCGATGGCCACCCGCTGCTGCTGCCCGCCGGACAGCTGGGCGGGGCGGTGCCCAGTGCGGCCCGCCAGCCCCACCCGCCCGACGATCTCCTCAAGCCACGCCCGGTCCACCCGCGCTCCGGCCAGCCGCATCGGCAGCGTGATGTTCTCCAGCACGGTCAGGTACGAGACCAGGTTGAACGCCTGGAACACGAAGCCGATCCGCTGCCTGCGCAGTTCCGTCAACCGGGTCTCGTCCATGCCGGACAACTCCGTGCCGCCCAGCCGCACCGAGCCGGAGGAGGGCGTGTCCAGCCCCGCCGCGCAGTGCAGGAACGTGCTCTTGCCCGAACCCGAGGGTCCCATCACGGCGGTGAAGCTCCCGCCGGGGATGTTCACCGAGACCTCACGCAGGGCGGCCACCGCGCCCTGTCCCTTTCCATAAACCTTGCTCACCGCGTCAAGGCGAAGCACCTCTGTCATGTGCTCAAGCCTGTCGATCAGCGGTCACGCGGCCCAGAGACGGCCTCACCTCCTGGCCATGACATCCTCATGATCCGGACACTGGTAGACATATGCACGTGATTCGCGTACTCCTTGCCGAGGACCAGCACGTCATCAGGAGCGCCCTCGCCGCCCTGCTCGGGCTGGAGGAGGACCTGGAAGTCGTCGCGACCGTGGAGTCCGGGGAGGCCGCCCTGTCCGCCGCCCTGGTGCACCGCCCCGACGTCGCCGTCCTCGACATCGACATGCCCGGCAGGCTGGACGGCCTGGCCGCCGCGGCCGAGCTCCGCACCCGCCTGCCCGCCTGCCGCGCCCTCATGCTGACCGCGTACGGCAAGCCGGGGCACCTGCGCCGTGCCCTCGGCTCGGGTGTCGCCGGATTCGTGCTCAAGACGGCGCCGCCGGACGAACTGGTGGCCGCCATCCGCAAGGTCGCGGCAGGCGAGCGCGTGCTCGACCCCTCGCTCGCGGTCACCGCGTGGGACCTGGCGGACAACCCGCTCACCCCCCGTGAGGCGGACGTGCTCCGCCTGGCCGCCTCCGGCGCGGACGCCGCGGACATCGCCGCGCGGCTCCACCTGGCCGCGGGCACCGTGCGCAACTACCTCACCGGGATCGTCACCAAGCTCAACGCCCGTAACCGGACCGACGCCGTACGCATCGCCACCGAGGCCGGCTGGATCTAGGGCCGGCTGGATCTAACGCGCGGGCACCGGCGCGGGGTGCGGCACGCAGGCGTCCAGCGTGAACAGGTCGCCGTCGACGTGTGAGGTCAGCCGGCCGTCCAGGGCGGCGAGGCGGGTGGTCAGGTTGCCGATGCCGGACGACCCCCGCCGCGTCTTTCCCGCACTCACCCCGTCGTTGCGCACCCGCAGCCGCAACCCGCTCTCGTCGGCGCGCATCGTGATCGCGCAGTGGCGGGCCTCGCTGTGCCTGAGCACGTTCGTCACGGCCTCCCTGAGCACGGTGCCCAGCACGGTCTCGACCTCGGCGGGCAGGTTCAGCTCGATCGGCTCCACGGTCACCCGGATCCCCGCGGCCGACAGCACCGTGCGCGCCGACTCCACCTCGGCCGTCAGGGACAGCTCCCGCTGCTCGCCCGACACCGAGCGCAGGTCCGCCCGCGCGCCCTCCGCCATGGCCACGATCTCCTCGATCCGCTCCCGTGGGCACTTCAGGCGGCGGGCCAGCTCACAGGTGAGAAGGATCGCGGCCAGGGAGTGCCCGAGCAGGTCGTGCAGGTCGCGGGCGGCACGCAGGCGCTCCTCGACGATCGCGGAGCGGGCCAGGCTCTCCCGCGCGGCCTGGAGTTCCTTCACGATCTGGGCCAGGCGCAGCAGGGCGTAGACCACCAGCCCGGTGACGAGCGCGCTGATCGTGCTGTTCGCGAGGACGGGAGCGGGCAGGCCGAAAAGCATCCCGGCCCCGGCGACGGTCGCCAGGATCGCCACCACCATCGGCCACGCGGCCCGCCACGGGAACGCGAGCAGGACCGGCCCGGCGAGGAAGCCCGCCACTCCGAGCCAGACGGGTCCGAAGACCGGGACGGGCGCGTACGTGAGCACCGCCATCACCCCCAGCGCCGCCATGTGACGCCCGTTGACGGAGCGGAGCTGCATGACGACGATCACGGCGAGGCACGCCGCGGCCGGGGCCACGAGAGCGCCGGGGAGCTGGAGCAGCGCCTTGACGCTGAAGCCCACGAGGACGGCCGCGAGCACCGTGACGGACACCGCGTACGACGCCTCGTGGGCGAGCTTCGGCAGAGGCCATCGCCGCCTTCGGTCCGCCGGGGATCGCGGAGCGCGGGCGTCGCCGGTGCCCGTCTCTCCGGGCCGGGTGAAGTGCCCCGTCTCGGTGGAAGGGCCGCGGGGCAGCGTCGCCTCCACCACGAAGCGTCCGGTGGGCGACAGACCGGTGGTGAGGGTGCCGCCCGCCTCCTCCAGCCGGAGGCCGTCGAAGTCCGGGGCCTCGGCCGTGCGGTGGCCGTCGTCGACGACCCGCAGCCGCACCGTACTTCCCCGCTTGTCTCGCTGCTCGCTCGTCTCGGTGCTTCCCCGCTCGTCTCCCTGCTCGCTCGTTTCGATGACGCACAGCCGGGCGGTGCCCCGCCGTACGACGTCGGTGACGGCCTCGCGCAGCACGCTCGCCAGCAGCGCCCCGCCGGGGCCGAGCGGCTCGGTGTGACCGCCGCGCACCTCGACGGCGATCCCTGCGGCGTCGAGCATCGCCCGCGCCGTGACCAGCTCCGGCGCAAGGGAGGTGGCGCGGTAGTTCGCGGAGGCGGCGCGGGCGTCGGTCAGCGCCGCACGCGCGGTCGCGGTCACCGAGGCCAGCACCTCGGCCGCGCCGTCCGGCTCCGCGAGCGCGCGGCGGCCACCCTCGACGATCACCTCCAGGCTCCGCCCGAGGCCGTCGTTCAGCTCGGCCGCCAGGCGCAGCCGCTCGGCGGCCACGGCCGCGGCGGCCAGCGAGAGCCGGGCGCCGTGCATCTCGCCCGCGCGCTCCACGAGCCGGGTGAGGCCGAAGACGACCAGCGAGACCAGCACCACGGTGATCGTCGCGTCGGCCGTCGCCCCGCCGCGGGCGGCGTCGATCAGCGCCGCGCTCACCACCACGAGCGGCGCGAGCACACGCGCCCGAGTCAGCAGCAGCGAACCGGCCAGGAAGCCCAGGATCCCGGTGGAGACGCCGCCGGCGACGCTCGCCGTGTAGACGAGGACGGCCTGCGCGGCGAGCAGCCACCACTTCCTGAGCTTCAACAGGTAGAGGACCTGCACGCCGAACACCGCCAGTGCGATCGGCGCACCCGCGACCACGTAGACGCTCGCGAGCGCGGCGAGCACAACGACGACGATCACTCGCGCCAGACGCACCCAGACCCCTTCGGATAACGATTACCAGCGTCGCGTGCGGCGCCTGCTCCCGGCCGCTCTACATGATCAGGAGGCGACGAAGGCGGCCACGACCAGGGCGACCGCGGCGGCGACGGCCGCCAGGGCGGACGGCGACCAGGTGACGCTGGTCTCGCCGGAGGAGTTCTCCCGGCGCGACCGGCTCATCTCGGTGAGCTGGTCGGCCACCCAGTCGGCGTGGGTACGGGCGCCGACGGCCTCGGCCGCCGCCCGCTCGGCCTTGTTCGCCGACTTGGCCGCCTTGGCGGCCGCCCGGCGGCCCTGACCCGCTCGCGGGCCGTTGCCTGGGGCGTCCAGCAGCGCACGGTGGTGTCCCCGGACTCGATCACGATGGCGTTGGTCACGGACACGTCGTCCACGCCGTTCCAGGGGACGTAGGCGTTCCTCAGCACGTTACGCACGCGGACGCCGCCCTCCTCGACGACGACGGCGGGCCGCAACGCCATCACGAAGACCAGCGCCGTGATGACGCCGAGCACCGCGCCCGCGATAAGCGCGCTGGGCATCCGACCGTGGGCCGTCAGGTCCCACACGTTCCAGGCGGCGAACAGCATCCAGAACCAGCCGAACAGCCAGGCCGCCTTCGACCGGAAGACCTGCGGCTTCATGCGCGCCACTTCATCTGCGCGTAGCCGGGCTTGATCACGCCGTTGATCAGCGCGAGCCGTTCGTCGAACGGGATGAAGGCCGACTTCATCGCGTTGACCGTGAACCACTGCAGGTCGTCCCAGTCATAGCCGAAGGCGTCCACCAGCTTCGCGAACTCCTGCGACACGCTCGTCCCGCTCATCAGCCGGTTGTCGGTGTTGACCGTCACCCGGAAGTACAGGCGGCGCAGCAGGCCGATCGGATGCTCGGCGATCGACGGGGCGGCACCGGTCTGCAGGTTCGAGGTCGGGCACATCTCCAGCGGGATCCGCTTGTCGCGGACGTACGCCGCCAGCCTGCCGAGCTTGGCCTCGCCGTCGTCCGACACCGTGATGTCGTCGATGATCCGCACCCCGTGGCCGAGCCGGTCGGCGCCGCACCACTGGATGGCCTGCCAGATCGACGGCAGCCCGAAGCCCTCCCCCGCGTGGATCGTGAAGTGGGCGTTCTCCCGCTGGAGGTACTCGAACGCGTCCAGGTGCCGGGTGGGCGGATAGCCGGCCTCGGCCCCGGCGATGTCGAACCCGACCACGCCGAGGTCCCGGTAGCGTACGGCGAGCTCGGCGATCTCCATCGAGCGGGCCTGGTGGCGCATGGCCGTCAGCAGGGTGCCCACCCGGATCCGCGGCCTGCCGTCCGGCCCGGCCGAGCCGAGCCGGAAGCCTTCGAGCACGGCCTCCACGACCTCGTCGAGCGACAGTCCCCGGGAGGTGTGCTGCTCCGGGGCGTACCGGACCTCGGCGTACATCACGCCGTCGTCCGCCAGGTCCTCGGCGCACTCCGCGGCCACCCTGACCAGCGCCTCGCGGGTCTGCATCACCCCGACGGTGTGCGAGAACGTCTCCAGGTAGCGCTCCAGCGAACCGGAGTCCGCGGCCTCCCTGAACCAGATCGCCAGCTCACCCGGATCATACGTCGGCAGCGTGTGGCCGCATTCGCGGGCGAGGTCGACGATCGTGCCGGTCCGCAGCCCGCCGTCGAGATGGTCGTGCAGGAGCACCTTGGGCGCCCTGCGAATCTCCTCCAGCGTGGGCAGCCTGGTCATGCACCCTCCTCGACCGCCGTCGTCCTTCCGGCAATCCTAAGCCTGGCGGCCCTACTCCTCGCGGTTGGCGGTGTCCGGGGAGAACGCGGGCAGGCACACGGCCACGTACTCCGCGCCCGACGGCCCGGAGCTGTAGCGGATCTTCTCGCCGGGCTCGCTGACGAACGCCTGGCCCGCCTCGACCACGGTCGTGCCGCCCGCGTGCTCCACGACGACCGACCCCTTGAGCACGAGCGTGTACTCGGCGAAGTCCGGGGTCTGCGCGGGCTCCTCCCAGCCGGGCGGGGCCACCATGTGCGCGATGGAGACCTGCTCGTCGCCGCTGTTGACGCGACCTACGTATTCCTCAATGACCTTGCCGCCCGGCACCGGGATGCGGGTGGGGCCCTCGATCCTCCTGACCATGCCGCCCAGTGTGTCAGTTGATCCGGAATCACGTCATATGTGCACATCCCGCACTACGCTTGAGCGGCTGCAGAGGCGGCAGAAGACCGCCGGGCCGGGAGCGCGACGTGAACCAGACACGACACGGGCCACGTCGCCGTAGGGACGAGGAGCCACGGTGAGAGACCTGCCGGGATTCGACGCCTTCACCGCCGACCAGGCCCAGCCGCTCGCCCGTACGGCCCTGGCGCTGACGGGCGACCCGAAGGCCGCCCGCGCGCTCGTGACGACCGCTCTCACGACCGTGGCGGCCCGCTGGAGCACCGTACGCTGGTCGTTTCCCGCCCACGCCGCCCGTGAGGCGCTGTACGCGGCCTACCTGAAGCGCCCGCGCGCCCGCGGAGCCGCGCGCGGGGACGGCCACCTCACTCCCGGTACGGACGCGGCGGCCCTCGCGGAGGCGCTGACCGGGCTGACGCCGCGGCGCCGCGCCCTGCTCGTGGCCTGCTTCCACGACGGGCACACCACCTGGCAGGCGGCCGGCCTGTGCCGCATGGACGCGCGGACGGCCAACACCGAGACCGTGCTCGCCGTCGCCGAACTGCGCAACCGCCTGCCCGCCTCGTTCGTCGCGGCGACATCGCCGGAGTCTCCGGCGGGGGCGTCGTCGGAGTCCACGGCGGGAACGGTCCCGGACGAGACCTCCTCCGGATCCGGCGCGGACGGGAGTTCCCCGGCCTCGGAGGGGTCCGTACCGGAGGGGATGCCTCCGGAGACGGCCCGGCGACGCGCGGCGCCTGACGACGATGACGCGGATACGGGTGGCGCCACGCGCGGCGCGCCGCCCGCCCCCTCGGTCACCTCATGGGCGTCGCCGTCCCATGCCTCCGGTCCCTCGCCGACCTCATGGGCGTCGCCGTCCCAGGCGTCCGGCCCCTCGTCCACCCCCTGGACCTCGCCATGGCAGCCGGGCCACGCCGCGGTGCCCGTGTCCTACGCCGCGCTCCCGGAGACCGCGCTCCCGGAGACCGCACTCACGGAGACCGCACTCACGGAGTCGGCGCTTCCGGAGACCGGGCCCGCGGAGGCCGCGTTCCCAGAAACCAGGCCTCTTGCGGCACCGTTCGCCCCGCCCGCCGCTCCCGCCTCTCCGCCGGGGAGCAGCGGTCCGGACCACCGGGGCGACGGCCCGTGGGAGGCGGCGCTGCGCAGGGAGCTGGCCGTCCTGTCCGCGGGGATGCCCGCGCTCGACCCCCGTCCCGCTCGCCGCCGAGGCCGCGCGGGCCGGCCGGCGGCACGGCACGCGACGCCGCGCCCTGGTCACCACCATGAGCGTCACGCTCCACCGCCCTGGTCGTCGTACCCCTCGCCTTCGGCGCGGCGGGCCTGCTCGGGCGCTCCGGGCAGAGCGCGGACGGCGCCTCCCCCGGCGTGCTCGACGAGAGCGCCGCGGCGCCCACGCTCCCGCCCGCCCTGCCGCCCCCGTACGCTTCGCCTACCGAGGGTTCTGCACGGCCGACGACTATGACGAGTTCGCCGAGGAGTTCGCCGACAACGGCTGCGCCCAGTGGCGGGTGGTGGCGACCACGGGCGAGCAGTGGCGCGTGGCGGACGTGTCCCCCGCCCTCAGCGACGGCTGGCATCCTCTCCTCGCGATCAGCCTGGACGGCAACCGCTTGGTCTACCTCAGCGCGGCGTCGTCCGACTTCGTCCTCATCGACCGGCGCGACACCACCACGAGGAGGACCGACATGGTCCCGCTCGGCGAGGAGGTGTCACCGGAGGACACCCACCTCGTCATCTCCCCCAGCGGACGGTGGATGGCCGCCGACTTCGGCCCGGCCGCCGAAGCACTCCATCCGCGGGTGCAGAACCTCACCAGCTATCGGGTCAGGGCGCTGCCGCGGCGGATGCGGGTCCTCGCCGTCTCGGACGACGGCACGGTGACAGGCACGGCCACGTGGGACAGCGACGCGGTTCCCGGCCGGCTCACCACCACCGTTCTGCTGCGCGTGCGGCCGGACGGGCGCACGCTGAGCCGTACGCCGATCGACTCGGCGCTGTTCGAGGCCGGCGCCGCGGTCTCCCCGGACGGACGCGCCGTCGCCGTGGCGGCCGAGCGCGCCCACCCGGCCGAGGACGACCACGGCCTGCTGGTCACGCTCGACTCCGCCACCGGCCGGGTGCTCACCCGCCGCGAGGCGGCCCTCCCCGAGGACGCGCACCTCATCGCCGTACGCGGCTGGGCGAGCGAGCACGAGGTGATCGTGGAGGCGGAGCGGATCCGCGACGATGACGACGAGGAATACTCGGTCCACGCGGTCGACGTGCGCACCGGGGCGGCCCGGCCGATCTCTCTGGACGAGGCGGGCGGGGTGCCCGCCCTCTGGGTCCCCGGCACGCTGCGCTGACCCGGACCTGCTGGCCCCGACCTGCCGACCCGGACGGCGGAAAGGGCGCCCCGGCGACCGGGACGCCCCCTCTGCCGACGACGGCAGGGAACCGGCGGACGGGTCAGACCGCCTCCAGCACCGGCTCCTCCCGTGCCTCGGCCGGCTGTCGCCTGAACCGGAGCCCGGTGAGGGCGACGGCCAGGCCGACAAGGGCGAACCCGGCCGAGACCACGATCGCGGCGCGGAAGCGGGCGATCGGGTCGCCGCCGTCCGCCCCCGAGGTCAGGACGGCGGTGACGATCGCCAGCACCACGGCTCCGCCGACCTGGCCGGAGGTGTTCAGCAGGCCCGAGGCGAGTCCCTGCTCCTCGTCATCGACCCCGGCGGTCGCCTGGATGTTGAGCGAGGGGAACGACAGCGCGAACGCGATGCCCAGCAGGACCATGCCCGGCAGCACCATCGTGAGCAGGCTGGGGTGGAGGTCCACCCGCAGGAACACCGCGTACCCCGCGAGCAGCGCCACCGAGCCCACCACGATCAGCCGCGCGGTGCCGAAGCGGTCGGCGAACCCGCCCATCTTGGTCGAACTGATCGCGACCAGCAGCCCGCACGGCAGGAACGCGAGGGCGGTCTCCAGGGCGCTCCAGCCCAGCAGGTTCTGGAAGTACTGCATCGCCACGAACTGGAAGCCGACGTACGAGCCGAACAGGATGACCAGGCCGAAGTTGGCCCGGGCGAGCGGCGCGGAGCGCAGGATGCCGAGCCGGACCAGCGGGTGCCGCACCCGGCGCTCCAGCCAGACGAACAGGCCGATCAGGGCGGCGGCCCCGGCGAGCGACACCACGGTGCGCGCCACGCTCACCTTGGGCGCCTCCACCACGGCGAAGACCAGGAGCAGCATGGCCGCGGTGATGGTCGCGGCGCCGAGAAGGTCCTGACCGCCCTCGCCGCGCTCCTCGCCCCGCTGGAGCAGCCGCGTCCCGGCCACCAGAGCGGTGATCGCGACGGGCACCGGCATGAGGAACGTCCAGCGCCATCCGATCTCGGTGAGCACGCCGGACAGGACCAGTCCGAGCGAGAACCCGCTGGCGCCGCAGGCGGTGAAGATGCTCAGGGCCCGGTTGCGGGCGGGGCCCTCGGCGAAGGTCGTGGTGATGATGGACAAGGCGGCGGGCGCGGTGAACGCGGCGCTGACGCCCTTCACGAAACGGGCCGCGATCAGCAGCGTCCCGTCGTTCATCAGCCCGCCGAGCAGCGAGGCGACCGCGAAGACGGCCAGGGCGGTCAGGAAGACCCGGCGGCGGCCGAGCAGGTCGCGGTCCGGCCCCCGAGCAGCAGCAGACCGCCGTACCCCAGCACGTAGCCGCTCACCACCCACTGCAGCGAGGAGGTGGACATCCCGAGATCGGCCTGGATGGACGGGAGCGCCACCCCGACCATCGACACGTCAAGGGCGTCGAGGAACACGACGGCGCAGAGGACGGTGAGGGCACCCCACAGGCGGGCCCCCCAGCGCTCGTCCTGAGTGGAGGAAGTCATGTCACGGGAACTTACATGCACATGCATTCAATGCACAAGCAATTAATGCGTTTGCATCTAATGCGTGCGCATGGTATGGTCGCGCCCAGAAAGGCGGCTCGCATGAACGACACCGACACCGGCTTCGTGGTCATGGCCTGGCGCGAACTGCTCGCCCGACACGCGGAGGTGTCGTGCGCGCTGGAGCGGGAGCTGAGCGACAAGCACGGGCTCGGCGTGAGCGAGTTCGAGGTGCTGGAGCGCCTCGTGGAGGGCCAGTCCCTCTGCACGGAGCCGGATACGGTCAAGTTCCGCGTGCAGGAGCTCGCCGGCCAGGTCCACCTGAGCCAGAGCGCGCTGTCGCGCCTCATCGCCCGGCTGGAACGTGAGGGACTGGTCGCCCGCGCGCTGTGCGAGGCGGACCGGCGCGGGGTGTTCGTGCACGTCACCGAGGAGGGCCGGCGACGGCACGCGGAGGCGACCCCCACCCATCGGGCCGTCCTGTCCGCGCACCTGTTCCCCCACCTCGTGAACGCCGGCTACGCGCCGCCCGTATCGGACGAGGCGTCCCGCCCCGTCTGATCGGGAGTGCCTGCCACCACAGGTGAGCAGGCACGACGCGCTCTCTGCGCTGCCCGTGTCCCGTTGCCCGTGTCCCATCCGGACGGGACAATCGCATGCCGGAAGGGGACGGCGGGCTCATGCGAACCGGGACCGAGCTCGGTCATCGTTCTCGGTAGGCGGCGGATGGTCCGCCGGCCACCGAGGAGTGCCCGTCGTGAGCTCGTCCCCCACCCCGTACAGGCCATGTGGGCCTCAGCCGTGATCGCCCTGGCGGCGCCAGCCGCGATCGCACCTGCCAGCGTGCTCGTCTCCGCCACGGCCGCGTCGCCGGTCACCGGTCTCGACCTGGCCGGCGTCGGCGCCGCCGGGCTCGTGGGCGTCCTGGCCGCCGGGCTGTCCGGCAGTCTTCTCCCCCGCGTGTGGCGCGTGCTCCGGCACCGGACACAGAGGATGCCGTACGGCGGCGCGGGCGATCCCCGGCTCCTCGCCGAAGAGCTCGTTGACCGGCTGCGCCAGGCGGGGCCGGTCGAGGCGCTGGCGTCCGTGGTCGCCGCCCTCCATGACGGCCTGGGCGTCACCGGCGTGGCCGTGGAGGTCACCGACGGGCTGCCCGGCCCTCTGGAGTGCGGCGACGTCGGCGCCGATCCCCGGCGGATCCCTCTCGTCTGGCACGGCGAGCTGGTGGGCAGCCTCCTCATCGGTTCGCGGGGACCGCGCCGGTTCTCTCTCGCGCACGACCGCGTGCTGGCCGCGCTCGCGCCCTACGCCGCCGACGCGGCGCACGCGGTGCGGGTGTCCGCCGACCTGCGGCGCTCGCGGGAGCGCGTACTCGCCGCGCGGGAGGAGGAACGCCGGCGGATCCGCCGCGACCTGCACGACGGCCTCGGCCAGACGCTGAGCACCATGGCCATGACGATCAACATGGCCAGGGTCATGCTGAAGGACTCGGCACCGGCCGCCGACACCCTGCTCGCCGACCTGCGCACGGGGATGGACGCCGTCGCGGGAGACATCCGCAGGCTCGTGTACGGCCTGTGTCCCCCGGCACTGGACGACCTCGGCCTGGAGGGGGCGATCCGGGGACTCGCCGGGGAGGGACCACCCGCGATCCGGGTCACGGTGTCGGGCGACCTGGCCGGTCTGCCGCCCGCCGTGGAGACGGCCGTCTACCGCATCGTGCAGGAGGCGCTCACCAACGTCCGCAGGCACGCCCGCGCCGGCGCGGCGGAGGTCGAGGTGACGCGGACCGGCACGTTGCGGGTCCGGATCAGCGACGACGGCGCCGGGCTGCCCCCGGCGGCACGTGCCGGAGTCGGGACGGCCTCCATGCGCGAGCGTGCGGCCGAACTCGGCGGCACCTGCGCGCTCACCTCCAGGCCCGGCGGCGGAACCGTGGTCGAGGCCCTGATCCCGCTGCCGGTCGGCGCCCGGCGCCCCGTCTGATCATCGTGGGTCAGACGGTCACGAGAGGCACGCCGTCCGCGTCCACCAGCACGCCGTTCTGGGCCACCCTCGCGCCCGCCTCCGTGAGCCGCGAGGCCGCCTCCTCCGGGTCCTGGACGGCGATGGCGATGTGCCGGAAACCCCGCCGGCACGGGTCGGGGGTCCACGGGCTCGCGGTCGTCGGGGCGGTGAACGTGAACACCTCCAGGACCGCGTCCCCGGCCAGCAGGTACGTGATCAGAAAGCCTCGCGCGTCCTGGTCCTGCGCTATCTGGCCGATGACCTCGTAGCCGAGCGTGTCCCGGTAGAAGGCCAGCGCGGCGTCGAGGCCGGCGGACGTGACCGCCACGTGGTCGAAGACCGGCGGCGCCGTACGCGGCCTGCTCAGGGCGGCCAGCCGTTCCCGCTCGGCCAGTTCAGGCGAGGCGACCCGGTGATACCGGAGGTGGTTGTCGGTGATCTCCAGGTGGGTGCCGTCCGGGTCCTGGAAGAACGCGATGCGCACGCCGCCGACCGCGTCGAGCGGCGGCAGCGTGAAGGGCACCCCCGCGTCGCGGACGCGCTCGGCCCGCAGATCGACGTCGCCGACCTTGAAGCCGATGTGCCGGATGCCGCGCTGGAGGTCGTCGTTCACCCAGCCGCCGAGATCGCCATCGCCCGTCTCGACCAGCTTGAGCAACACGGACCCCGCCGATAGCCATGCGACGCCCGCGCTTTCCGCCGGCCCCTCGGCGGGGGTGAGATCCAGCAGATCGCGGTAGAAGTCGAGCGAGCGGGCCAGGTCGGCGACGCCGATCTCGACATGCCGGATGCCCCGCTGATCGGACATGACTCTCCCCTCTGCGCGTCCGGCCGGTCCGGCTCGGCAGGACCACCCTGGCACACCGCCCTCGTACGGCTGATCACGCCGCTCTCCCGGCAGGCGTGGAGGAGCCGACCTCCGTGGCCGCGTCGGCCCGGAGGCCGGACGCCAGCGCGAGGGTGACCGCGACGGAGGCCACCGCCATCACGCCCATGGCGGCAGCGGCCGAGGTGAACTGGGCCACCGCCCCCGCGATCGCCGCGCCGACCCCCTGCATGGTGAGCACGCCGGACGACTGCAGCCCGAGCGCCTGCCCGCTCATCTCCTCCGGGGTGACGGCCATGAGGCGTTCCTGGAGCAGCAGGCTGGCCGAATATCCGGCCGAGGCGAGCACGACGGCGGCGACCGCGACCGGCAGTGACGGGTGGAGGAGGAAGACCAGGTACGGCACGGCGAGCAGCAGCCGCAGCGGAGCGCTCAGCCGCTCACGCCACCACCTGGGGACGAACCGTCCCATCAGCGTGTCCCCGGTGAGCATCCCGGCGGCGGCGCAGGCGAACAGCAGCCCGGCGTGCCGGGAGTCGTAGGCGACGTACAGCGACTCGCAGCCGACGATCAGGCCGTTCGGCACCCACAGAGCCAGATAGAGGCGGCGGCGCGCCCCTGACGACCAGAGCGCGCGGTTGATCCGCCAGGTCTCCGCGGGCGAGGGCCGTCCCTGCGCGCGGGGCGGGCGGGCGGTGAGCCCCCACCGGGCGACGGCCGCGGCGGCGAGGTACAGCCCCGCCCCGGCGAGCAGGGTGCCGCGCGGGGACAACACGCTCACGAGCACGCCTCCGGTGACGAAGCCGATGATCTGCTGCACGCCGACCGACATGCTGAGCACCGAGCGGCCGAGCAGATAACCGTCCCTGGGCAGGATCTCGTTGAGCAGCCCGAACCGGACTCCGCCGCCGAGGGAGGCGGCGAGCCCCATGCCGAGGACCACGGCGAACACGGCCCACAGCGGCAGCCCGGGCACGGCGAGCGCGGCCGTGCCGGCGCAGTGGACCAACGCGAGCGCCGTCATCGCGGCACGCGGAGGCAGCCGGTCGGCGGCCGACAGCAGCACCGTCGCCCCGAGCACCTGCGCGAAGGACGCGCCGAACATGCTCAGGGCCGACAGCAGCGGCGACCGCGTCGCCCCGTACACCAGCGTGCCGAGCGCCAGGCCGCTCACGGTCGACGCCGCCACCTGGGCGGACGCGACGGCGAACAAGGGCGTGAATTCGGGGGTGCGGAACAGTTCCCGATATGTGCGCATGACGGGAGCCTCGATCACCGCCGCCCTGCGCCGTTATTGTTTCGCGGGGAGGCGAAACATGGGCTGGTGGCTGGTCAACGCCGACACCCTCGCGGAGAGCCGATTCGTGATCTCCCCGCTGGCCGAGGCCACGGCCTGCCTGTTCACGCTGGAGAGGGCGTCGGCGGCGCATCCGGGCGAACGGGAATGGCTCGACACGCACCTGCCCGCCTACCGGTCCCGCCTGGCCGGGGACCCGATCACGGCGCTGCTGTTGAAGGCCGCGCGGGGACGCAACTGGATCGCCGACTTCCTCACGCCCGCTCCGACCGGCGAGGGCGAGGCCTCCTTCGAGGAGGAAGTGGCCCGCGTCCGCGCGACCCCGCCCGAGACCGCGTACGCCGACATCGAGGTGGCGCTGCGCGGCCCGCTGCCGGAGCCGCTGCGCCGTACCGACCTGCCCGAGCGGGCGGCCGGCCTGCTGGAGTGGGTGTGGACCCGAACCGTGCTGCCCGACTGGCCGCGCCGCCGGCGGATCATGGAGGCCGACATCGTCGCCCGCGTGGGCCATGTGAGCCAGGGCGGGTGGGCCGCCGCGCTCAACGACATGCGCAAGGGCATGCGCTGGCTCGGCGGCAACCGGCTGCAGATCAACACCTACGACTACCCGCCGAGGCAGATCGGCGGGGCAAGGCTGATGTTCGTCCCGGTCACCCCCCGCCAGGCGTGGACCGCCTGGACGGCGGGCCAGCACTACGCCCTGGTCTACCCCTGCTCGGGCACGCTGGCCGAGCCCGGGCGGGCGCCGGTGCCCGAGGCGCTCGGCAGGCTGCTCGGCCCGGCGCGGGCGCGGGTGCTCGTGCTGCTCGCGCGCCGAAGAGCACGACCCACCTCGTGGCGCTGACCGGCCAGGGGCTGGGGTCGGTGGGCCGCCACCTCAGGGTGCTCCTCGACGCCGGTCTCGTACGGCGCCGCCGGGGCCGGGCGATCGGTCCTGTACTACCGCCACGCCCCTCGGCGACGCCGTCGCGGCGAACGATGCCGACTCTCGTTCGGTATAGTGAACGTATGGTTCTGTTGAAGATGCCTTCATGAGCGGAGCGGCGGCGGCGATCGGCGCGCAGATCCGGCTGCGGCGGCGGCAGCGCGGGATGAGCGCGGCCGAGCTCGCCCGCCGTGCCGGTCTCGGCAAGGCCACGCTGTCCAGCCTGGAGGCGGGCACCGGCAACCCGACCATCGAGACGCTGGAAGCCGTCGCGCTGGCCCTGCACATCCCGCTGACCGACCTGCTGACGAGGGACACCGACGCCGGCCCGGTCCACCTGCACTCGACACCCGCGGCGGCGGACGGCCCGACGCGGAGATGCTCCGCCGGATCGGCAGCGGGCACAGCCTGGAGCTATGGCGGCTGCGCATGCCCCCGCACACCGACCTCGACGGCGTCCCACACGCGCCCGGCACCGTCGAACACCTGCTGGTCGCCGCGGGCGAGGTCACGGCCGGCCCGGAGGACGACCCGCGTCTCCTCGGGCCGGGCGACCTGCTTGCCTTCGCGGGCGACCGCCCGCACCGCTACCGCACCGGCGACGGCCCGGCGGACGTCACGGTCGTGATCGCCTCGCCCGTGGCCGGCTGAGCCGGTCAACCCCGTCCCCGGCCGGCCGAGCCCGGCCAGGAAGGACCCGTCATGTCGTGGTTGCCGATACTCCCCCTGCTCGGCGTCTGGATCCTGGTGGTGATGAGCCCCGGCCCCGACTTCCTCATCGTGCTCAGATACTCGGCCGGCGGATCGCGGCGCAGCGGCGTGCGCGCGGCCTCAGGCGTCGTCACCGGCATCGGCATCTGGGCGGTCGCCGGGCTGTTCGGCGTCACCGTGCTCGTGCAGCGGTTCGAGTGGCTCTACACCGGCGCCCGGGTCGCCGGGGCCCTGTTCCTCGTCGCGTACGGGGTGGCGACCATCCGCGCCGCCCGCCGGCGGACACCGCCTGCCGACGACGACACGGCTCCGGCGGTCGCCGGGGAGCGGCGTGGCATGCTCCGCGAGTGGCGGGCCGGGCTGCTGACCAACCTCGCCAACCCCAAGGCCCTCGTCTTCTTCGGCGCCCTGTTCGCCAGCCTGCTCCCGCATCGTACGGACCTCGTCATGCGGGCGGCCACGCTCGGCGCGATGCTGGCCATCGCCTTCGCGTGGTTCTCCGCCGTCGCCTTCCTGGCCGGCAGCCCGTGGATCACCAGGGGCTACCGGCGGCTCAAGAAGCGGCTCGACATGCTCACCGGCGGCCTGTTCGTCGGCATGGGCGCGCTGCTCATCCCCCGCTGACCGCCGGTCGCCGTCAGGTCCTCAAATCGCCTCAGCCGTCGAATGTAGGCAGCGGCAGGCCCTCAGGCGGTGAGGCGGTCGATCACCAGCGGGAGCAGGTCGGCGCCGTCCTGGTCGCCGATCTCGTACGCCCCCTCGAGTGCCTGGAGGGCCCGGTCGAACCGGCCGGCCTCGTCGGCGTACAGGGTCATCAGCGGGGCTCCGGCGCGCACCGTCTCGCCGGGCTTGGCGTGCAGGACGATGCCCGCGCCCGCCGACACCGGGTCCTCCTTGCGGGCCCGTCCGGCGCCCAGCCGCCAGGCCGCCAGGCCGACCTTGAGCGCGTCGAGCGTGCGCAGCGTGCCCGAGGCGGGGGCGGTGACCACGGCCGACTCGGCGGCCGTCGGCAGCGGCGCGTCCGGATCGCCGCCCTGGGCGACGATCATGCACCGCCAGGCGTCCATCGCCGAGCCGTCCTTCAGCGCCTCCTCCGGGTCCCTGGCGCCCGGGACGGCGGCGGCCTCCAGCATCTCCCTGGCCAGCCTTACGGTGAGTTCGACCACGTCGGCGGGGCCGCCGCCGGCGAGCACCTCGACGGCCTCCTCGACCTCGAGCGCGTTGCCCACCTTCAGGCCGAGCGGCCGGTCCATCGCGGTCAGCAGGGCGACCGTGCGCACCCCGGCGTCGGTGCCGAGCTCGACCATCGTCCGCGCCAGCTCCCGGGCGCGTCCACGTTCTTCATGAACGCGCCCGAACCGGCCTTCACGTCGAGCACGAGCGACCCCGTGCCCTCGGCGATCTTCTTGGACATGATCGAGGAGGCGATCAGCGGGATCGACTCGACCGTGCCGGTGACGTCGCGCAGCGCGTAGAGCTTCTTGTCGGCCGGCGCGAGGCCCGCGCCCGCCGCGCACACGACCGCCCCGGCCGAGCGGATCACGGCGAGCATCTCGTCATTCGACAGCGACGCCCGCCAGCCGGGGATCGACTCCAGCTTGTCCAGCGTGCCGCCGGTGTGCCCGAGGCCCCGCCCGGACAGCTGCGGCACGTACGCGCCGCAGGCGGCGACCAGCGGGGCCAGCGGCAGGGTGATCTTGTCACCGACCCCGCCGGTGGAGTGCTTGTCGGCCGTGGGCCGGTCGAGGGAGGACCAGTCCATCCGCTCCCCCGACCTGATCATGGCCTGGGTCCAGTCCGCGATCTCCCTGCGGTTCATGCCGTTGAGCAGGATCGCCATCAGCAGCGCCGACATCTGCTCGTCGGCCACCTCGCCCCGCGTGTACGCGTCGATCACCCAGTCGATCTGGGCGGTCGACAGCTCACCGCAGTCGCGCTTGGCGATGATGACCTCGATCGCGTCGAACCCCACACTTCCCCCTTATCGCGACAAATCATCCGGGCCGAAGGCGAACGGCAGGAAGTCCGCCATCCGCATCGGCGTCGGGCGTCTCCACCAGCAGGTCCCGCCCGCCGTGCTCGAACAGCAGCTGGCGGCAGCGGCCGCACGGCATCAGCAGCTCGCCGTGGCCGTCCACGCAGGTGAAGGCCACCAGCCTGCCGCCGCCGCTCGCGTGCAGCGCCGAGACGAGCCCGCACTCGGCGCACAACCCCACGCCGTACGAGGCGTTCTCCACGTTGCAGCCGGTCACGACCCGGCCGTCGTCGACGAGCGCCGCCGCCCCCACCGGAAACTTCGAATACGGCGCGTACGCGTGGGTCATGGCCTCGCGGGCCGCGACCCGCAGCGCCTCCCAGTCGATGCTCATTTCGCCTGCCCCCTTCGATACGGGACGCCGTCCGCCGCAGGCATGCGCAGCCGCTGTGAGGCCAGCGACAGCACCAGCAGCGTGGTCAGATGGGGGGTGAACGAGGTGAACTGCTCCGGCACGGTGTCCGTCACGGCGAACACCACGAACACCGCGATCGCCACGACCCCGGTGATCAGGGCCGCGACCCCGCGCCGCTGCCGTACGAGCTGGTAGACCGCCACCGCGACGAGCAGCAACGCGACGACGAGCAGCAACGCGTGCACCGAGATGCCGCCCTGGCGGAGCTGCAGCGCGTCGGTGTAGCCGAACAGCGCCGCGCCACCGGCGAGCCCGCCGGGACGCCAGTTGCCGAAGATCATGGCGGCGAGGCCGATGTAGCCGCGCCCGCCCGTCTGCCCGTCACGGTAGATCCCCGCGGCCACCAGCGACAGGAACGCGCCGCCGAGCCCGGCGAGCACGCCGGAGATGATCACGGCGGCCCACTTGTACAGGTAGACGTTGACGCCCAGCGACTCCGCAGCGACCGGACGCTCGCCGCACGCCCGCAGCCGCAGGCCGAACGGCGTGCGCCACAGGATGTAGAACGACAGCGGGACCAGCAGGATCGCCAGGATCGTGAACCAGGACACGCCCTGGGTGATGCCCCGCAGCACGCCCGCGAAGTCCGACAGCACGAACCAGTGCTTGGCCTCGACGGTCCGCAGCGGGTCGTCGAGGAAGCTCAGGCTCACCGTGCCCATCTTCGGCAGCGGCGGCGAGTTCTTCGTCCCGCCGCCCGGCATGCCGTTGAAGACGAGCTGGGACAGGTACTGGGTGAAGCCGACACCGACGATGTTGATCGCCACGCCGGAGATGATGTGGTCGACGCCGAAGGTCACGGTCGCGACGGCGTGGATCACCGCGCCCAGCGCCCCGCCGACGGCGCCGGCGACCACGCCCGCCCAGGGGCTGTGGAACTGGAGGGCGCCCCAGGCCCCGAACCAGGTGCCGAGCACCATCATGCCTTCGAGGCCGATGTTGACCACGCCGGCCCGCTCCGACCACAGGCCGCCGAGGCCGGCGAGCCCGATCGGCACGGCGAGGCCGAGCGCGGCGCTGACCGTGCCCGCCGAGGTGATGTCGTTCGCGCCGGTCACCAGCCGCGCGATCGACAGCAGCACCACCAGCCCGGCCAGGCCGAGCAGGAGCACCGGCGCCGACAGCCGGAAGCGCCGCGCCGGGGGCGTCTCGACCGGGCGTTCGACCGGGAGGTCCGTCGCCGTCATGCCGTCTCCTCGATTCCGTCCGGCCCTGTCATGCCGCCGCCTCCGCCTTCGGCGCCTCCTGCGGCGCGGCGAGCTCGCGGCTGACCCTGCGCTGCTCGGCGACGATCCGATAGCGGTGGACGAGCTCGTACGCGATGATCACGGAGAGCACGACGACGCCCTGCATGATCTGGACGATCTCCTTGGAGATGTCGAGCAGCTGGAGCTGGTTGGACGAGTTGTCCAGGAAACTCCACAGCAGCGCGCCGACCGCCATTCCGACCGGGTTGTTGCGGCCGAGCAGGGCGATCGCGATGCCCGTGAAACCGAGGCGGCCGGGAAGTTGTTGCTGTACTTGTAGGAGGCGCCGAGCAGTTCCGGCATGCCGATCAGACCGGCGACCGCCCCCGACATGACCATCGTGACGACGATCATCTTCTTCACGCTGACGCCGCTGGCAACCGCCGCAGACTCGGACTTGCCGGTCGCCCGCAACTCGAAGCCGAACCGGGTGCGGTTGAGCACGACCCAGTACGCGACGCCGAGCAGGACCGCGACCACGATGAACCCGTTGACCAGCACCGGCGTGCCGGCGATGAGCGGGATGCCCGGCATGTGCGCGTCGTCGGGGATCGGCCTGGTGCCGAGGTCGTTGCCGGTCAGCACCCCGAAGTGCTCGCTGACCAGCCACGACCCGAGGCCGGTGGCGATCGCGTTGAGCATGATGGTCGAGATGACCTCGCTCACGCCCCGGTACACCCGGAGCAGACCGGCGATCGCGGCCCACAGGGCGCCGACGACCACCGCGACGACGATCACGAGGACGATGTTGAGCACACCGGGCACCACGGCGGCGCCGCCGAGCCCGGCGGCGACCACGGCCGCGAGCCGGTACTGGCCGTCCACGCCGATGTTGAAGAGGTTCATCCGGAAGCCGACGGCGACCGCCAGCGCGGAGATGTAGTACATGACCCCGGTGTTGAGGATCATGGCCATCGACCGCGGCTGGGTGCCGTAGTCCGCGAGGGTCGTGAACGCCTCCACGGGCGCCTTGCCCGCGACGAGCAGGACCACCGAGGTGATCAGCACCGCGAAGACGACCGCGATCACCGGCGCGGCGACGGCGAGCCAGCCGCCCAGCCGAACCCGGCCGAGCACCCGGTCGAGGAACCCGTTCATACCGTCTCCTCCCCGGCGCCGGTCATCGCCGAGCCCAGTTGCTCGGGGGTCACGTTCGCGGGATCGACGTCGGCGACGATCCTGCCGCGCAGGATCACCTTGAGCGTGTCGGACAGCCCGATGAGCTCGTCGAGGTCCGCGGAGATCAGCAGCACGGCCAGCCCGGCGGCGCGCGCCGTGCGCAGATGGTCCCAGATCGCCGCCTGCGCGCCGATGTCCACGCCGCGGGTGGGGTGGCTGGCGATGAGCAGCACGGGGTCGCCGCTCATCTCCCGCCCGACGATCAGCTTCTGCTGGTTGCCGCCGGACAGTGTGGCCGCGTCCACGTCGATGCCGGGGGTGCGCACGTCGTACTCCTCGACGATGCGCCGCGTGTCGGCCCGCGCGCCCGCGCGGTCGATCCACGGGCCCTTGACGTTGGGCCGGCGGGTCTGGTGGCCGAGGATGCGGTTCTCCCAGAGCGGCGACTCCAGCAGCAGGCCGTGCCGGTGGCGGTCCTCGGGGATGTAGCCGATGCCGCCCGCGCGCCGCCTGAGCGTCGACCAATGGGAGATGTCGGCGCCGGCGAGCGTGAGCGCGCCCGCCTCGCAGGGGCGCATGCCCATGATCGCCTCGACGAGCTCCGCCTGGCCGTTGCCCTCGACGCCCGCGATGCCGAGCACCTCGCCCTTGTGGATGTCGAAGCTCACGTTCTCGACCACCGGCCGCCCGTCGCCGGTGCGCACGGTCAGGTCGCGTACGGACAGGGCGACGACGTCGGTGACGGTCGACTCGCGGGTCTCGGGGCTGGGCAGCTCGCTGCCGACCATGAGCTCGGCGAGCTTGCGGGAGGTCACGTCCTTGGGGTTCACGGTCGCCACGGTGGTGCCGCGCCGGATCACGGTGATCTCGTCGGCCACCCGCAGGACCTCGTCCAGCTTGTGGGAGATGAACAGGATCGTCAGCCCCTCGCGGACCAGGCCGCGCAGGTTGTCGAACAGCTCGTCCACCTCGTGGGGGACGAGCACGGCGGTCGGCTCGTCCAGGATCAGGATGCGGGCGCCCCGGTAGAGCACCTTCAGGATCTCCACCCGCTGGCGGTCGCCGACCCCCAGGTCCTCCACCGGCACGTCCGGCCGTACGCCCAGGCCGTACGCGTCGGAGATCTCCTTGATCTTCTTCCGCGCGGCGGCGAAGTCGAGGGCGACGCCGCCGCGGCGCGGCTCGCTGCCCAGAACCACGTTCTCCAGCACGGTGAGGTTGTCGGCCAGCATGAAGTGCTGGTGGACCATGCCGATGCCGGCGTCGATGGCGTCTGCGGGGGTGTGGAAGCCCACGGGCGACCCGTTGACGCGGATCTCGCCCTCGTCGGGGCGCTGCATCCCGTACAGGATCTTCATCAGCGTGGACTTCCCCGCGCCGTTCTCGCCGACGATGGCGTGGATGTGCCCTTTGGCGACGCGGAGGTGGATGTCGCTGTTGGCGACGACTCCCGGGAACCTCTTGGTGATCCCGGTGAGTTCTACTGCGGGTTCCGTAACGGTCGCGGCGGTAATGTCGGCCTCCTCCTCGCGGAGTGCCCGGTGACGGTCAAGTGATAGTGAGGGTAGAGCAAAGGGCCCGGAGCGGGTGCCTCCGGGCCCCTCGATTACGCAGGTCAGGACGTCGGGACCGTGATCTCGCCGTTGATGATCTTCTGCTTGTACTCGTCGATCTTCGACTTGATGTCGTCGATCTTGCCGCCGGTCGTGGAGTAGTCCACGCCGCCCGCCTTGAGGTCGTAGACCGACGGGCCCGACTTGACCGCGCCGGTGGTGTAGTTCTTCAGGAAGTCGAAGACCGCCACGTCGACCTTCTTGATCATCGAGGTGATGATCACGTCCTTGAAGTCGGCGTACGCCGGGAGCGCGGCCTGGTCGGAGTCGACGCCGATCGCCATCGCCTTGGCGGCCTTGGCCGCCTCGAAGACGCCCGCGCCCGAACCGCCGGCCGCCTGGTAGACCACGTCCGCGCCGGCGTCGTACATGCCCTGCGCGGCCGTCTTGCCCTTGGCCGGGTCACCGAAGCCGCCGAAGTCCGGGGGCTGGGTGAGGTACTTGCTCTGGATCTTGATGTCGGGCTTGACGGCCTTCGCGCCGGCCTTGAAGCCCGCCTCGAACTTGTGGATCAGCGGCACGTCGACGCCGCCCACGAAACCGACGTTGCCCTTCTCGGACTTGAGCGCCGCCGCGACGCCGACGAGGAACGACCCCTGCTCCTCGGCGAACATCAGGTTCGTGATGTTGTCGCCCTTCGCGGCGTCGTCGTCCACGATGGCGAACTTGACGTCGGGGAACTCCTTGGCGACCTTCGCCACGGAGCCGGAGTAGGCGAAGCCCACCGCGATGACCGGGTTGTAGCCCCCGGAGGCGAGCAGGCGCAGCCGCTCCTCCTTCTGGGCGTCGGTCTCGCCCGCGGTCGCCTCCAGTTCCTTCTTCTGGACCTTGAGCTCCGACTCGGCCTTGTCCAGGCCGGCCGCGGCCGCGTCGTTGAAGGAACCGTCGCCGCGGCCACCGATGTCGTACGCCAGGCCGACCTTGATCTGCGAGGCGGCGGGCGCGGAGGACGCGCCGGCCGAGGCCTCGGTCGTGGTGGTGCCGTCGCCACCCCCACATGCGGCGGCGGCCATGAGCAAGGCGCCGCCCGCAGTGGCGGCGGCCAGTCTGCTGATTCGATTGCGGAGCAAGGTCGTGACTCCCCTTCCGTTCCCCGTCCGTCTGACTCTCGTCGCACGCACGCAGGAACGCACGGCAACCCTGCACGGAAGATAGTTGTTTGACCTGCATAGACCAAACCCGCACACCAGTCCGCAACATGTCCGTTATTGAGCCCAGTCCGCACCGTGACCAGGGTGTCAGCCTGGGTAAACCTTGACCCTGCCGTGGATGATCTCCTGCTTGAGCTGCTCCAGGCGCGGCTGGATGTCGGTGATGTGGCCGCCGGTGAGGGTGTAGTCGACGCCGCCGAGCTTCAGGTCGTACACGACCCGGCCGCTGGTGACGGTGTGGTCGGCGACGCCGGCGAGGTAGTCGTAGACCGCGACGTCGATCCTTTTGATCATCGAGGTGAGGATCACGTCGCGCACGTCCGGGTCGGCGCTCTTGGCCTGGTCGTAGTCGACGCCGATGGCCCACGCTCCGGCCTTCTTGGCGGCGCGGAACACCCCGGCCCCCGAGGCCCCGGCCACCTGGTAGACCACGTCGGCGCCCGCCCGGTACATGCGCCGGGCGGCCTGCCGCGCCTTGTCCGGCCGCTCGAAGCCGCTCAGGTCGTGCGGGCCCGTGAGGTAGGCGATCCTGATCCGCGCCCGCGGGTTCACGTGCTTCACGCCCTGGACGTAGCCGACCTCGAACTTCCTGACCAGCGGCGACCGGTTGCCCCCGACGAAGCCGACGTCGCCGGTGCGCGACTTCATCGCCGCCACCGCGCCCATCAGGAAGGAGCCCTGCTCCGAGGCGAACAGCAGGTTCGTGATGTTGGGACCGGAGACCGTCGGCTCGTCCACGATCGCGAACCGTGTCCTGGGAAACTTCGGGCCGATGCTCGCCAGCGCCGGCGCGTACGAGTAGCCGACGGCGATGATCGGGTCGTAGCCGGCCTCGGCGAGCGCCCGCACCCGCTCCACCTTCCGGGCGGCGGGCTCGCCCGGCGCGGCCGCGACCTCCCGCACCCGCATGCGGCTCAGAGTGCGCTTGGCCTCGTCGAGTCCGGCGGCCGCGGCGTCGTTGTACGACTTGTCGCCCCGTCCGCCGATGTCGTACACGAGCCCGACCCGCAGCGGGCCGGGGGGCGGCGACACGGTCTCCACCCCGCCGCCGCATCCCGCGACGGCGGTCACGGCGACGGCGACGACGCCCGCCATCACCGCCCGGAACGCCCGCAATCGGATCTCCAAACCGGAATGGGTCCCACCGTCGGCGATACCCCCTGGGCGCGCGGGAGAACGCGTCACACAAAGGCTCTGACAGATTTATCCCATTTGAGTTAATTCGTACGGGTAAGAGATCCCGAGTATCGGGCGGCCTGTTCCCCTTCGCGCGTCACCTCGAAGTCGGCCGCGCTCTCGCCCCGCCAGGTGATCGAGACGCGTCCGGGATAACAGGCGTCGCCCTTCACCTGGTCGAGGGTCAGCACGAGCACCTCGCCCGACCCGCTCGCGGGGGTGAGACGGCCGGAACAGTGCAGATCGGCGCCCCCATCTCATCCGCGCCGGGCCGGTCAGCCGGATTTCGACCGGGAAGACCCGGTCGGCCGAGGGATAGTGTGCGACGCCCGTCCACGTACCGTCGGGGTGCCCGCCGTCGCGGGTCGTCAGCACCCACGCGACGCCCGCCGCGACGCCGACCGCGACGAGGACGGCGAGTGAGGCGGCCAGCGCGACCGCGCGCGCTCGCCCGCGACGGCGCCCACCGGTCCCACGTGTCCCACTGATTCCGCCGTGCTCCGCCGGTCCGTCGCCGCTTCGCTCATGTTCGGCCGGCTCTGGTCTGGTCGGCTCGGCATCGGGCCCTGCCCCGGGCCGCGTCGTGTTCTCCTGCTCGCGCCATGGCCGCGTGACGGGTCCGGAAGCGATGGCACCAGGCGCGGCGGAAGCGGGCCCCACCGGGCTCGGCCGCCCCGTGGGCCGGTCGAGCAGGGCGCTCAGCACCTGTCCGGCGTCCGGCCGGTCGGCGGGCTCCGCGGCCAGGCACGCCGTGACGAGGTCCTTCAGCAGACCGGTGAGCGGCCCGAGGTCCGGCGTGCCGTACAGGATGCGGGCCATGACGGCCGCGTACGTGTCACCGGTGTAGGCGTGCCGTCCGCTCGCCGCGTAGACGAGCGTGAGCGCCCAGCAGAACACGTCCGCCGCGGGCCCGGCCGGCCGCCCTTCGAGCTGCTCCGGCGCGATGTAGGCCGGTGTGCCGACCGGATTCCCGGTTGTCGCGGTGGCGTCGGCGAGCCGGGAGATGCCGAAGTCGACGACCCGCAGCCCGTCCGAGCCGAGGAGCACGTTGCCCGGCTTGAAGTCGCGGTGGACGACCCCCGCACGGTGGATCGCGGCCAGCGCGGTGGCCGTCCCCACGGCGACCCGGTCGAGGTCGCCACCCGTCCGCGGGCCCGCCGCCGTCACGTGCTCGCGCAGCGACGGGCCGTCGACGTACTCGCTCACGATGTACGGCCGGTCGCCGTCGAGGTCGGCGTCGAGGACCTGGGCGGTGCAGAAGGGCGCGACCCGGCGCACCGCCTCGATCTCACGGGCGAAGGCGCGCCGGGCGGAGGTGTCGTCGACCCGGGCGTGCAGGAGCTTCACGGCCACCGGCCCGCCCGACGCGCCGGCGCCGAGGAAGACGATCCCCTGGCCGCCCACGCCAAGGCGGCCCTCGAGGCGGTAGTCCCCGAGGCGCGGGGGATCCTCGGGACGCAGGGGGGAGACGTCGGGCACGGCGGCGTACGGCTCAGGGGCTGTTCAGCGGCGTGGTCGGTTCAGCGGGCGCCGCCCCACAGCGCGGTCAGCGCGGTGGCGGCGAGAACCTTGACGCCGATCCCGATCGCCCGCTCGTCCACGTCGAACTGCGGCCGGTGGATGTCGACCTCGTCGACGACCCCCGGCGGCCGGGTGCCCAGCCGGGCGAGCGCGCCGGGCACCGACTCGAGATACCAGGAGAAGTCCTCGCCGCCGAGGCTCTGCGGCGTGGGCACGGCCGCCCCCTCGCCGATGATCTGGGTGACCGCGTCGTGCAGCATCTGGATGCTGGTGGCCTCGTTCACCGTGGGCGGCGTGCCGCGCCGGTAGTCGATCTCGGCGTCCACGCCGTACGCGCCCGCGACCGAGTCGAGCAGGGTCTTGACCAGGTCGGGGGCCTGGTGCCAGGCATCCTCGTCGAGCGACCTGACCGTGCCCTGGGCGAGGCCGACGTCCGGGATCGCGTTGGCCACGGACCCGGCGGAGATCTGGCCCCACACGAGGCTGAGGCTGGATCGGGGGTCCACGCGGCGCGACAGCGCGGCCGGCAACTCGGTGACGATCTTGCTGAGCGCGTAGACGAGGTCCACGGTCAGGTGTGGCCGGGCGGTGTGCCCGCCAGGGCCCGCGACGCGGATGCGCAGGCTGTCGCAGGACCCGGTGATCGGGCCGGTCCGCAGGCCGACGTGCCCGACGTCGAGACGCGGGTCGCAGTGGACCGCGAAGATGCGGTCGACCTCGGTGAGGCCGCCGTCGCGCATGACCTCCAGCGCGCCGCCCGCGACCTCCTCGGCGGGCTGGAAGATCAGCCGTACCCGGCCGGGGAGCGCTCCCGCGTCGGCCTGCGACGCCAGGAACAGCCCGGCGCCGATGACGATCGCTGTGTGCACGTCGTGGCCACAGGCGTGGCACGCGTTCGGGTTCGTGGAGCGGTAGGGGACGTCCTTCTCGTCCTCCATCGGCAGCGCGTCGATGTCGGCGCGCAGGGCGACCGTGGGGCCCTCGTCGCGGCCGAGGTCCACCCACAGGCCGGTGCCGCGCGACAGCGGGTGCGGGGTGAGCCCGGCGTCCGTCAGCCGCTCAGCGATCTTCTCGGTGGTGCGATGCTCGCTGAAGGCGATCTCCGGGTGTGCGTGTACGTCGCGCCGGAACTCGATCAGCTCATCGTTGTGCTCGCGAAGGAATTCCGCCAGTTGCCCGGCCAGGCCGTTGCTTCCCGGCACGGCCGCGTCCGGCGTTGCGAGCTTCGATGAGGTGGCCACGGGTCTTCCCTTCTCCGGCGAGCCGTCCCGCCACGCATCGCCGGATCGTCCATATGATCACGAAAAGTCACGAAAAAGCCCAAAAGGGTCGAGCGGGCGTGTCTCGCCTCCACCGACCCTTCATTCACAATCCTTCCATGCCGCGACCCTTCGATACGGCGGATTGCCCAGTATTTACACCGGCCTCCGCACGTTGTCAGAACTGAGGCACTGTTGCCGGACATATCAGGCCTACCCCGTCAGGTGGCTGATTGTCCGATCTCGCGGTTAGGGTTCGAGGTGACGAACCTGTCCTCGGCGAGCTCGACGACCGTGGCGTCGACCACGTCCTGGAGGGTCCCTCCGTCGGCGAGGATCGCCCGCTGGCGCTCGGATGAGCTCCCCTGCTCCAGCACCTCGGTCACGACCGCCAGTTCGTCGGCACAGCCGAGCCGCTCGGCGACGGGTTCGAGTTCACGCTGAAGTTCATACAATACGTCGCGCATCGGCGCCGTGGAGCCATGGTCGTCGGTGATGACATCCGCGTCGAGGCCGTAGCGCGTGGCGCGCCACTTGTTGTCGCGCACCACCCACGCCGCCGGATGCGGCAGCTTGTACCCCCGGTCGAGCTGCTGGTCGAACTGCTGCACGAGGCACTGGGACAGCGCGGCCACCATGCCCACCTCGCGCGGCGTCGGTATCCCGTCGAACATCCGGATCTCGATCGTGCCGAAGTCGGGATGCGGCCGGATGTCCCACCACACCTCCTTGATGCTGCGGATCGTGCCCGCCCGCAGCAGCGTGTCCATGTACTCCTCGAACTCGGCCCAGTCGGCCAGCAGGTGCGGCGGCCCGGCCGTGGGCAGCGAGCCGAAGACGATGGCCCGGCTCGACGCCAGCCCGGTGTCCTGCCCGCCCCAGTAGGGGCTGGAGGAGGTGAGCGCGAGGAAGTGCGGCAGGTACGCCGCGAGGGCGTTGACGATCGGAATGACCTTGTCCCGCTCCTTGACGCCCACGTGGACGTGCACGCCGAACGTCTGGATCCGCCAGGCGAGCCACTGCATCTCCTCGACCAGCTCCACGTAGCGCTGGCTGGGCGCGTAGACCGCGTCGCGCCAGTCGCTGATCGCGTGGGTCCCCGTGCAGGCGAGCGCGATGCCGCGCGGCTCGACGGCCTCGGTCAGCCGGCCGATGCTCTTCTTCAGGTCCTGCACCGCCTCGGCCACCGTGTGGCAGACGTCGGTGATGATCTCGACCTGCGACTGCATGAGCTCGTGCATGGCCTTGGGCCGCTGCCCCTCACTGAGGTCGGGAACGGCGGCGAGCACCTCCTTGGCGTCCTGGCGGAGATGACGCGTATGCCGGTCGACGAGCTGAAGCTCCCACTCCACGCCGAGCGTCGCGCCACGCGAGGGATTGAAGTCGATCGCCAAAGCTTGCCTCCATCACGTTCGGTCCCTGTGGACACTCAGGTCACAGCGGACAAGGTCGTTCCAGGCTCAGGCCCTACCCTTCATCCATCCCCGCACGCCGACCGCCCCGAGCGCCAGTGCCAGGAGGATGTTCACCGCGATGAGTACGCCGTGGACGACGTAGAAGGACGTCTCGTGCCCGTCGGCGAGGTTGAAGCCGAGGTTGATCCACTCGAAGATCATGAAAGCGGCGAGCGCCACAAGAAAGATCGATACACGTCTCGTCATGCTCTCAGTATCGGCGGCCACCTGCGTGGCCCTGTGGCATATGGGGCATATGTCGCTTCATGCGAAGGCAGTCGAGGCTAGGCTGAGCGACCTATGGGGACGAACCTGCGGGCTCTCGCCGCGACCGTGACGACGGCGGGGGTGCTGACGACGGCGCTGCTCTGCGCCCCTCCCGCCACGGGCGCGCGGGCCGTGCCGGACCTGGCGCCGCGGAAGACCGGCGCGGCGGTGCCGGAGAACGGCACGGGGAACGGGACCGTGGGCGGCGACCTGCTCGCCGGCCACGGGATCATCGCGCCCGCCGGGATCAAGCCCCCGCCGAAGACCGAGGCCAGCGCGTACGTCGTGGCCGACGCCGACACCGGCGCGGTGCTCGCCGCCAAGGACCCGCACGGGCACTACCTGCCCGCGAGCACGCTCAAGACGCTGACGGCCGTGACGCTGATCCCCAAGCTCGACAAGAACCGCAAGATCAAGCCGAGCGACGAGGCGTGCAACGTGGAGGGCAGCGCAGTCGGCATCGTCCCCGAGCCGATCTACAAGATCGACGACCTCATGCGGGCGCTCCTCATGGTCTCCGCCAACGACGCCGCGGTGGCGCTCGCCGAGGCGAACGGCGGCCTGAAGAAGACCCTCGCCGACATGAACACCGAGGCGCGCAAGCTCCAGGCGTACGACACGGTGGCCAAGACGCCGAACGGCCTGGACGCCCCGGGCCAGCGCAGCTCGGCCTACGACCTCGCCCTGATCGCGCGGGCCGGGCTGGCGATCCCGGACTTCCGCGAGTACATCAGCACGAAGGTCGCCAAGTTCCCCGCGCCCAAGGACTACCTCAAGAAGAAAAAGAAGAAGCGCCGCGACGACTCGGAGGCCAGCGAGTCTCCCCCGCCCGCCTACTACGAGATGGCCAACCACAACCGGCTCCTCGGTAGCTACAAGGGCATGCTCGGCGTCAAGAACGGCTGGACGACCAAGGCCCTGGGCAGCTTCGTGGGCGCGGCCCGGCGTGACGGCCACACGATCCTCGTCGTGATCATGCATCACCCCGGCGGTTTCTGGGAGGAGGTCGCCAAGCTGCTCGACTGGGGCTTCTCCGCGCGGGCAAGGCGGCCCCCGTGGGCCAGTTGGTCGCGCCCGCGCCCGACCCCAAGCCCTCCTCCTCCCCCCTGGCCGTACGGCCCTCTCCGACACCGGGCACGGCCGACGCGGGCGCGGCCAGGGCCGCGGGGAGGACTCCGCGTCGAAGGGTTCGGGCGCGGCCATGCCCCTGCTGATCGGCGGCGGCGCCCTCGTGGTCCTCGCCCTCGGCGCGTACGGCCTGCGCCGGCGCCGGAAGACGCCCGGCGACGCCCCTCACTAGCCGGCTCAGGGATGTGGCAGCCCTGCGGATGGCCGGACGCCGGGTGGATGGGCCTGTTGCAGGCGCACGGGCCCAGGGCCCTGATTCCGCAGGGCGTCGTCGGGATTCAGCAGCAGGCACGCCTTCATGGACAGGCACCCGCAGCCGATGCATCCGGTGAGCTCGCGCTCGAGGTCCTCGATCGCGCGACGGCGTTCCTCCAGCTGCTTCTTCCATTTGCGGGACACTCGTTGCCAGTCTTCGTGGCTCGGTGGGTGATCCGTGGGAAGCGTCGCGAACACGGCGGCGACATCCGTCAGGGGAATGCTCAGGCGCTTGGCGACGATGATCAGAGAGACTCGTCGGATCATGTGGCGCGGGTACAGCCGCTGGTTGCTCGCGTTCCGTTCCGTGACGATGAGCCCCTTGCGTTCGTAGAAGTACAGCGCGGAGGCGGGCACGCCAGTGCGACGCACCACTTCGCTGAGCGTGAGGCGGTCGTCAGGACTGGCGTCCATGCTGTCTCCACCGTCCGACGGCGTGCCCGTCATGACGCCGTTCCGCCACGGATACGGCGCACGCGGCCGCTGAAGACCAAGGCGGCGACCCCGAGGGAAAGGACAAGGCAGAGCACCGCGACGCCGAGCTCGGTCATGTGCCAGGACCAGGTGAACGCCTCCGGCTCCTCAGATGAGCCATTGATCGGAAGGCGACCGGAGCTGACCGCGTCCGCACGTCCCGGATCGCCGAGCCGGGCGGTGAGGAGCCCGATGAGAGACGCGCTGAACGCCGCGATCACGAGCGCTTCGGCCGCGCCACGAAGCGTGTTGAGGAATCCGGCCGCCATGCCGACGGCCTCGGCGGGGACGAGGCTCATGGCCTGTCCGTCGGTGATGCCGAACGACGCGCCCATGCCTGTCCCGATCATGAGCAGTGGCGCCGCCACCACGGCGACGACCTGATCGGCGGTCAGTGCCATGAGCCAGAAGTTCCCACCCGTGACGAGGGCAAGGGCGATCAGGATGAGTACGCGTGCGGAGACGCCGCGGTTGACCAACGTGACGGCGACCATCGGCATCACGAGAACGGGTGCGGTGAGCAGCAGCATCGCCAGCCCGGCGGCGGCCGGGGAAAGCCCGCCCACGGACTGAAGGTAGGTGGGCAGGAAGACCAGGGCGCCGAGGAACCCGATGGAGGTGGTCAGAGTCGCCAGGCTCCAGCCCATGAAACCGCGGTTGGCGACGAGGGACGGCGCCAGCACCGGAGACGCGCTGCGACGCTGCACCGCGCCGAAGACCACCAGCGCGACCAGCCCGGCAGCGGCGGTGACCAGGGTGACGGGATGTGTCCAGCCGAGCGCCGGGCTTTCGAGGATCACGAACATGAGCAGGGTCAAGGCGGCGACGAACAGAACACTGCCGGCCCAGTCGATCCCGCCGGTCTCGGCGCGCGGGATTCGCGGGTCCGTGTGGCGCCGAGAGCGATGAGCAGGCCGACCATGGTGTAGACGGCGAAACCTCCGCGCCACCCGGTGGCCGCGATCAACAGCCCGGACAGGGTGGGACCGACGGCGATGCCGATCCCGGCCATGGTGCCCATCAGCGCGAACGCACGGTTACGGGCGGCGCCGTCATAACCGGCGGCGAGAATCGCGCCACCTGCCGCCATGATCCCGGCGCCTCCGGCGCCGGAGACGACGCGCGCGACGTCGGTCAGCACGATCGACGGGCTGAAGGCCGTGGCCGCGAACCCGGCGGCGAAGACGAGCACGGCGGCGATGAACACGCGGCGTCGCCCGATCCGGTCGGCGGTAGAGCCGGCGACGAGTGTCATGGCGGCGAACGCGAGGTTGTAACCGGCCACGACCCAGTTCAGCGATGACCCGGACGCGTTCAGATCGGCCCCGATGCTCGGCAGCGCGACAGCGGTGCCCGAGATCGACATCGCGACGAGCACGACTCCGACGAGCACGACGGGAAGGGTGAAGGCGGAGGGACGGCCGGTCGAGGCCGCCCGGGCAGGTGCGGGAGGGACCGTGATATCCATGCGGCTCGCTTCCGAGGAACTGAGGAGGCTAGATCCACAGCCCACCACCTGAACCTGAGTTCAGGTCAAGCGCCCGCCGGCCCGGCGACCGCCGCCGCCACCGGCAGCCCCGCAGCGCAGGCGCGGCACCACCGGCACGGTCAGGCGGGGCCGGTCGTGGGCGTGGTCGCGGGCGACGGAAGCGGGGTGGGCTCCGGCGGCGGGCCGAGCGTGGCCGTCGCCGTCCACGCGGCGGCGTAGAGGATCACCCGGGCCGACAGGTTGATCCACAGCAGCAGCCCCACGACCACCGCGAACGTGCCGTACACCGGGTTGCGCAGAGTGCCGGACAGGATCAGCGCCGCGAGCTGCTTCAGCACCCCGAAGCCGACCGCGCCCAGCAGCGCGCCCTTGAGCACGACGAGGAACGGCTGCGACGGCTTGGCCAGCCAGCCGAGGATGACCAGGAAGAGCAGCAGGTCGGCGACGAGGCTCGCGGCGATGCCGGCGAGCCAGACCCCGAGACCGGCCAGCGGCGAGGAGCCCAGGCCGAGCCATCCGGCGACCGTGCTCGTGGCCCCGGTGGCGAATCCGCTCGCGATCACCGAGGCCAGCATGGCCAGGCCCATGAGCACGAGCGCGACGAGGTCGCGGAGCTTGCCGACGAAGTAGTTGAGCGGCGGCTCGCAGGTCATCCAGACGGTGCGCAGGGCCCCGCGCAGGGCGTCCATCGCGCCCAGCCCGGCGTACAGCAGGCCGAGCAGACCGATCAGCCCGGCCCGGCCCCGGGCCCCGGCGAGCTGGTCGATGTGGAGCTGCCCGGCGAGGCCGGGAAGCTGGCTGTTGATCGCCTCGGTGAGCGTGGCGAGCGCGTCCGGCCGGATCGTCACGACATACCCGAACAGGGCGAACGCCAGCGCGATCAGCGGGAAGAACGACAGGAAGGCGAAGTAGGTGATGGCGCCCGCCAGCCGGTCCCCCGCCTGCACCTGGTAGCGCTGCACGGTGCGGATGAGGTGGTCGAGCCAGGGGAAGCGGATCCGGTCACGCTCGATCCACATCCGGCCCCATGCCCTGACTTCGTCGACGCGCCGCGTGACCTGGTCGACCATCGCCATCCCCATCGGCATGGTGTACCCGGAGAAGGCGTCTCGATGCGCGCGGCGACCGCGGCCCGGAGCGGGGCCGCGGCCTCAGTCGGGGGTTCACTCGAAGTGCGACGTGGGGAGCAGGCCGAGGCGCTCGCGGACCTGCTCCATCGTCTCGCGGGCCACCTTGCGGGCCCGGGCGGCGCCCGCGACCAGCATCCGGTCGAGCTCGGCCTCGTCGGCCAGCAGCTTCTCCGTACGCTCCCGGATCGGGGAGAACGTCTCGATGACGGCCTCGGCGACCTCCTTCTTGAAGGTGCCGTATCCCTGCCCGGCGAACCGCGTCTCCAGCTCGGGAATCGGGGTGCCGGTCAGCGCGGACAGGATCCGCAGCAGGTTGGTGACGCCCGGCTTTTTCTCCTCGTCGGCGACGACGTCGCTGCCGGTGTCGGTCACCGCGCGCATGATCTTCTTGCGCAGGACGTTCGGCTCCTCCAGCACGTCGAGGATGCCCTGCGGGCTCGACGACGACTTGGACATCTTGGCGATCGGGTCCTGGAGGTCGGTGATCTTCTCGACCTCCTTGAGGATGTACGGGCTCGGCACCTTGAACGTCTGGCCGTAGCGGCTGTTGAAACGCTGCGCGAGGTCGCGGCTGAGCTCCAAATGCTGCTTCTGGTCCACCCCGACCGGCACCTGGTCGGCCTGGTAGATCAGGATGTCGGCCGCCTGGAGGATCGGGTAGGTGAACAGGCCCACGCTGGCCGAGCTCTCGCCGTACCGCGCGGACTTGTCCTTGAACTGCGTCATCCGCCCGGCCTCGCCCATGCCGGTCTGGCAGATCAGATACCAGGCGAGCTCGCTGTGCTCGCGCACATGGCTCTGCGCGAAGACCGCGGCGCGCTCCGGGTCGAGCCCCGCGCCGAACAGCTGGGCGGCGGCGATCCTGGTGCGCCGGCGCAGCTCCTCGGGCTTGGGCGCGACGGTCAGCGCGTGCAGGTCGGCGATGAAGAAGAAGGCCTCATGCGTGTCCTGCAGCGCGACGTACTGGCGGATCGCACCGAGATAGTTGCCCAGGTGGAACGAGTCGGCGGTGGGCTGGATACCGGACAGGACGCGAGCAAGAGCCATACGGCAATTCTGTCAGGAGTCGCGGGCTGCCCGCGACAGACGCGGCCCGGGGGCGCGGGCTCGTCCCCGCCGGCGGGCGCCTTTCTCCGGGTGCGGCGTGAGGCCCCCGGAGTCGTCCCCGCGCACGCCCGCCGCTCAGCCGGCCGCCGCGGGCGCCGCCGGCGCCGCGTCTTCGGGGGGATTGCGGGTGACGCGGACACGGGAGACGCGGCGGCCGTCCATCTCCGTCACGGTCAGCGTGACGCCCGGCGCCTCGGCGACCTCGCCGCGCTGGGGCAGGTGGCCGAGGAAGGCCATGACGTATCCGCCCAGGGTCTCGTACGGCCCGCTGGGCAGCCGCACGCCCGTCTGCGCGTGGAACTCGTCCAGGTTGACCAGTCCCTCGACCTCCACGTCTCCGGCGATCACGCGTACGGCGTCGCCGCTCTCGTCGTACTCGTCGCGGATGTCGCCGACGAGCTCCTCGACCAGGTCCTCCAGCGTCACGATGCCGTCGGTGCCGCCGTACTCGTCCACCACGATGGCCAGGTGGTGGCCCTCGTCGCGCATCTCCGCGAGCGTGGCGAGGACCCGCTTGCTCGCCGGCACGAGCTTGACCGGGCGGATCGGCACGACCTCGCTGATCGGCTCCAGCCGCCCGGTGCGTACGGGGTCGAGCAGGTCCCGCACGTGGACGAACCCGATGACGTCGTCGTAGGTGTCGCGGTAGACGGGGAACCGGGAGTGCGGCATGGCCGCCGCGAGGACGGCGGCCTCGGCGAGCGGGGTGTCGGCCGCCATGAACTCGACCTCCGTGCGGGGCAGCATGACCTCCCTGAGCTGCCGCTTGCCCGCCGCGAAGACCTCGGCGATCACGTCGCGCTCGTCCTGGGTGAGCTCACTGTGGCCCACCACCATGTCGCGCAGTTCCTCGGTGGTCATGGCCGCCCTGTCGGCGGACGGGTTGCCGCCGAGCAGCCGTACGACGCCGTTGGTCGACCTGGACAGCAGCCAGATCACCGGCCTCGACAGCGTCGCGATCCGGTCGAGCAGCGGGGCGGTCATGAGCGACAGGCTCTCCGCCCGCTGCCGGCCGAGCCGCTTGGGCGCCAGCTCGCCGAGCACCAGGGTCACGTACGAGATGGCCAGTGTGACGGCCACGAACGCGACGGGCGCGGCCACGCTCGGCCGCAGGCCCCACTGCACCAGGACCGGGGCGAACCGTGGGCCCAGCGCGTCGGCGCCGAGCGCGGCCGACAGCACGGTCGCCACGGTCACCCCGACCTGGATGGCCGACAGGAAGCGGTTGGGGTCGCGGGCGAGCTTCTGCACCCGCGCGCCGCGGCGTCCCTCGTCGCGGCTCAGGCGGCGGATCTGGCTCTCCCGCAGCGAGACCATCGCCATCTCGGCCGCGGCGAAGAAACCGCCGATCAGGATGAATATCAGGACCAGGGTGATGGTCACCGCGACGTTGCTCACGTCATCAGTCCGTTCGGGTGTCAGGCGGGCCAGGCCGGTCGTCGCAATCTCCTGTAACCCGCTGAGATTGCGGTACTGGTGGCATTTAACCCGCTCCTCATGGGAAGCGCGTAAGCTAGGCCCTGGACGTACATAATCCAACACTTTTGAACAGGAGCGAACAGTGAAGCTGCTGGTTACTGGTGGAGCCGGGTACATCGGCAGCGTCGTGGCGGCGCAACTCCTGGAGGAGGGGCACGAGGTCACGGTGCTCGACGACCTGTCGACCGGGCACGCCGACGCCGTGCCGCCCGGAGCCGCGTTCGTGCAGGCGTCGATCACCGAGGCGGGCGGCGTGCTGTCCGAAGGGTTCGACGCCGTGCTCCACTTCGCGGCCAAGTCGCTGGTGGGCGAGTCCGTGGAGAAGCCGGGGCTGTACTGGTCGCACAATCTCGGCGGCACACTCGCGCTGCTCGACGCCATGCGGCAGGCCGGGGTGAACCGGATCGTGTTCTCCTCCACCGCCGCCACCTACGGCGAGCCGGAGCGCACGCCCATCCTGGAGACCGACCCGACCCGCCCCACCAACCCCTACGGCGCGTCCAAGCTGGCCGTGGACACCGCGCTCACCGCCTTCGCCGGGCTGTACGGCCTCGGCGCGGTCAGCCTGCGCTACTTCAACGTGGCCGGGGCGTACGGCGAGTTCCGCGAGCGGCACACGGTCGAGACCCATCTGATCCCCAACATCCTGAAGGTCGCCCTCGGCGAGCGCGAGTCGGTCAGCGTCTTCGGCGCCGACTACCCCACTCCTGACGGCACGTGCATCCGCGACTACGTCCACGTCGCCGACCTCGCCCGCGCGCACCTGCTCGCCCTGGGCGCCTGCACGCCCGGCGAGCACCGGATCTACAACCTCGGCAGCGGCACGGGCTTCTCGGTCAAGGAGGTCGTGGACGTCTGCCGCGAGGTGACCGGGCACCCCATCCCGATCACCGTCGCGCCGCGCCGTTCCGGCGATCCGGCCGTGCTGGTGGCGTCGTCGGAGAAGATCCAGCGCGAGCTGGGCTGGAAGCCGGCCCACGCGACGCTGCGGGACATGGTCGCCGACGCCTGGACCGCCTCCACGAAGCCGGCCTGAACCCCGATGCCCGTGTGAACCGCCGGCCCGGCCGACGGCGCACTGCCGGTCAGGCGCGGCGCAGGGCCACCCGTACGCTGGCCTTGTTGTTGGCCGGGCGGCGGTCGCCGTAGCGGCGCGAGTAGACGGTGGCCATCGTCGCCACGGCGTGCGAGGCCCGGGACGGCACCCGGAACACGAGTTCGAGCAGCCCGCGCGACCCCGACCTGATCGGCGGCAGCGAGCACCCCACGAACTGGCGGTTCCCCCGGCAGCGCCCGCCCCTGGCGGACAGCAGCCGGGCCTCGCGCGGCTGGAAGAACACGTAGGCGTCCCGCACGACGCGCGGCCCCCGGTTGCGCACCTCCGCCCGTACCGAGAACCAGTGGCCCGGGCGGATGAACCTGGTCGAGGAGCGGAACCGCATCGCCAGGTCGGCCCCCTCGTCGACCCTGGTCACCGCCTCGGCCGTGTTGTCGGTCTCGTCCTGGTCGACCACCTCGGAGGTCAGGTCGGCCCGGGCCCGCAGCGGGCCGTGCGCGCCCGGCGCGATCACGCCGGTGATCGTCATGTCGCCCGAGCCGCCGGGCAGGACGTCGTCGGACGAATGGCAGACGACCCGGTTGCGGGCCTGGCCGGGCTCGCACTCCGCCACGCCCACGTTGACGATCTGGAAGTCCTTGGGCAGCGCGACCCGCAGCGTCGGCAGCACGGCGTCCCCCGGGCCCTTGTTGTGCACCGTGACGTGGTAGGTCAGCGGCTGCCCCGGCTGCGCCACCTTCGGCGAGGCGGTGATGCCGACCGCGAGGTCGGCCGTGCCCCATTGATTCTTCAACGGCTCTTTCACCGGCGCCGGCCGGGGCGCCTCCCCCGAGAAGGCGAGCGCCGGTTGCGGCGCTCCGGCGACGAACACACAGACCAAACCCGTGACGACCCTACGACCCACTGCCGCTCCCCCGAACGCTTGAGATCAATTCAACCGTGCCGGACGGGCCCCGCGCACCGTCCGACACGCCGCTCGGAGCGCCGCTGAGCTGGAGTCTCACGCCCGTCTCATGCGGCCACGAGGTCCTGCTGGGGTGCCGGCCTGTCGAGCCGCACGCCGCCCTGGGGATCGACACCGGGCAGCAGGGCGAGCGCGAGGAGGGCGACGACCGCGCCCACGACCCCCAGCCAGGGGATGACGGTCGCGGTCGCGGCGGCGTGGGCCGCGGGCAGGCCGTGCAGGGGCGCCTCCCGCGTCACCACCGACCCGTACGCCGTGCCCGCGACGGCCAGCGCGACCGAGCCGCCGATCTGCCGGAAGAACGTCAGGTTGGCGCTGGCCGTGCCGATGAACCGGGGCGGCACGGCCGTCTGGATCGCCACGGTGAGGCCGGACAGCATGGGCCCCATCCCGAGCCCGATCAGCGCCATCCAGGTGACGAGCAGCGGGGTCGAGGTGCCGACCTCGAGGTTCGCGCACAGCGCCGTGCCCGCGACGAGGAAGACCGGCGCGATCACCAGCCACGGCTTGTAGCGGCGCGTGCGCGAGATGAGGGCGCCGGTGACCGCGCTGCCCACGACCATCGCCAGCATCAGCGGGTAGATGTGCAGGCCCGAGGAGGTGGCGCTCAGGCCGTGCGCCTCCTGGAAGTAGCGCGGCAGGAAGACCACCCCGGCGTACATGCAGAACGCCGTGAAGAACGACGCGACGTTGACCAGCGAGTACGTGCCGTTCGCGAACAGGTGGAGCGGCACGATCGGCTCCGCGGCCCGCCGCTCGACGAGGACGAACACCACGAGCAGCACGGCCGCCGCGCCGATCGGGCGGCGACCGGCCCGCTCGTCCAGGTGTGGCCGTCGACCCCCCTTCTCGGTCAGGCGACGAGCAGGGCGCTGATCGCGGCGCTGAAAACGGCGATGCCCAGGTAGTCGGGCCGCGCCCCGCCGTGCCCCGGCCGGTGCGGCAGCCGCCACACGATGATGGCCACGAGGACGGCGCCGATCGGGACGTTCACGTAGAAGGCCCAGCGCCAGCTCGCGTGGTCGGTGAACAGGCCGCCGAGGAACGGCCCGGCGATGTAGCTCAGCGCCATCACGCCGCCGAGGGCGCCCTGCACCCGCCCGCTGCGCTCCGGCGGGAACAGGTCGATCACCAGCGCCAGCGACAGCGGCAGCAGCGCGCCCGCGCCGAGTCCCTGCAGGCCGCGGAAGGCGATGAGCTGCCCCATGCTCTGCGCCGCTCCGGACAGGATCGAGCCGAGCAGGAACAGGACCACCCCGACCAGCAGGAGCGGCTTTCGCCCGTACGCGTCGGAGAGCCGGCCGTACAGCGGGACCGTGACGGTCGAGGTGAGGAGGTAGGCGGTCACCACCCAGGTGTAGAGGCCGGCGCCGCCCAGCTCGGTGGTGATCCTCGGCAGCGCGGTGCGACGATCGTCTGGTCGAGCATCGCCAGGAACATCCCGCCGAGCACGGCGAACAGGAGGAGTCCGTTTCTGGATCGCATGTGTCGAAGGTGACATGTAAGAGCTGACATGTCAATCCGGAGGTATAGTGAGGGGCATGTCCCTGCGCATCGCTCTTCTCGGTCTGCTGACGGCCTACGGCTCGGCGAGCGGCTACGACCTGACCAAGAAGTTCGAGAGGTCGGTGGCCCACGTCTGGCAGGCGGGGCACAGCCAGATCTATCCCGAGCTGGCGAAGATGACCGCCGACGGGCTGGTGACGGTGGAGGCGGAGGGCGCACGTGGGCGCAAGATCTACTCGATCACCCCGGAGGGCCGCGCGGAGCTGCGCGCCTGGCTGGTCGGGCACGACCCCACGGGTCCGGCGCGCAGCGAGGTCGCGCTGCAGGCGTTCCTGCTCCCGCTGCTCGACCCCGGCGAAGCGCTGGACGTGCTGGAGCGGCTGAAGGCGTACATGGAACAGAAGCAGGCCGAGCTGGAGGCCCTCTGGGCGGCCAAACACGCCTCCCCCGTCCCGGAGGGGACGTCCGGGGTCAAGTTCGGCAATCTCGCACTGGACCTCGGCATCCGGCAGACCCGCACCACGCTGGAGTGGGCGAACGACGCCATGGCCCAGCTCGAACGCCAGGCCTGACCCCGGCCCGGGGACGGGCGGCAGGGCCTACCGGCAGGCGAGCTTGGGTGGCGCGTCCCGTTCGGGATCGAAGTCGACATTGCCGAAGTGCTTGCGCAGCAGGTCACGCATCGTGCCGTCGCCGTACATGCGGCCGATCGCGTCCTCCACGGCCCGGCAGGTGCGCACATCCTTCCTGGGCAGGCCGACGGCGTAGCGCTGGTCGGTCAGCCGCAGGCCGAGCACCGACAGCTTCAGGCTCGCGACCCGGTTGGCGAAGCCGGCGATGATGAGGTCGTCCCCCGGCACGGCGTCGACCTCGCCTCGCGTCAGCAGCTTCATGCACTCGGCGTAGTCGCTCACCGGGACCTGCTCGACGTCCGCCTTTCCCGCGACGAGCCGGGCGGTGGTGCTGCCGGCGGGCGCGCACATCCGGCGTCCGGCCAGGTCCTCCAGCTTCTTGATCCGCGAACCGGCGAGCACCAGCAGGTCGGCGTGGGCCCTGTAGTACGGCCCGGCGAAGGTGACCGCGTCGTCGCGGTTGTCGTCGTAGGAGTAGGTCGCCACGACCATGTCCACCGTGCGGTCGGTCAGCGCGCGGACCCGGTCGTTGACGCCGACCCTGCGGAAGGTGATCCCGCTCGCGGGGACCGCGAGGCTCCTGGCGATGGACGTCGCGACGTCCACGTCGAATCCGCTGAACCCGCTCGCCTGCTCCAGGCCGACCCCGGGCACGTCCCACCGCACACCGATCGTCAGCCGCTTGGTCCGCCGCGCCTTCTCGTACACCGAGGCGTACGTCGGGCTCGGCCGCGGCGAGAGCACGGCGTGGCCGGTGCCGCCGTCCTGGGGCGCGCCGCCGAACGCGAAGCCGGTCTTGGCGGCGATGACCGCGCCCCCGGCGGCCGCGAGGGCCAGCACGGCGGCGAGCCCACCGACGAGGCCCCCTGCGGCGCGCCGCGCCCGGCCGATCCCGGCCGACACGGTCCCATCCGGGCCGATCCCAGCCGGCTCCATCCCATGCGGCCCCGTCCCATCCGGCGCCGGCTCCGCCAGGCCGGGCCGTGCGGCGCCGTGACCGCCGTGGTCCGCACCCTCGCGTGGGACGCCACCGGACGCGCCACCGGACCTTGGGTCGGTGGGGCCGGAGGACCGCAGGAGCGCGGGGGACGCCCCGGTCGGCACGTCGTTCCAGGCGTGGCCGCCCGTCCCGGTCCGCGCGCCGCCCGTCGTAGGGGAGCCCGCGCCCGTCGCCGCGGTGCGGCCAGGACCCATGGCGCCAGTCGGACTGCCAGCCGGGCCCATGGTGCCAGCCGGACCCATGGTGCGTCCCGGACCGATCGGGCGGCTTGGGCCCGTGCGCGCGAGGCGCGTGGCGTCGGGGTCGGCCGCGTGCGCGGCCCCCTCGGACAGCACGACCGCCGACGCGTCGCCCGACACCGCGCGGCCCAGCAGGCGCAGCAGGATCTGGTCGGCCGTCGGCCGCTCGTCGGGCGACTTGCGCAGGCACGCCCGGACCACCCCGCCGAGCGGCTCGGGCAGCATCCCGGTGTCGATGTCGTGGTTGAGGATGCGGTTGAGCACGACCGCGATCGACTTCCCGCCGAACACGACGTCACCGGTCGCGGCGTACGCGATCGTGGAGGCCCAGGAGAACACGTCGGCCGGGGGCCCGACCTTGCCGCCGGAGATCTGCTCGGGCGCCATGTAGGCGGGCGTGCCGATCGCCCGGCTGGTGATCGTGGCGGTCGAGTCGAGGATGCGGGCGATGCCGAAGTCCACCACCCGGGGGCCGTCCACGGCCAGCAGCACGTTGTCGGGCTTGAAGTCGCGGTGGACGATGCCCGCCTGGTGAATCGCGGTGAGCGCGGTGGCGGTGCCGACCGCGAGCCGCTCCAGGCCCGAGCCGGTCAGCGGCCCGTCCGCCTCGACGGCGTCGCGCAGCGACCGGCCGTCGATGAACTCGCTCGCGATGTACGGCGTGTCGCCCTGCAGGTCGGCCGCGAGGACCCGCGCGGTGCAGAAGCTCGCCACGCGCTGGGCGGCGCGCAACTCCCGCGCGAAGCGGGACCTGGCGGTCGCGTCGCCGGAGAACTTGACGTGCAGCAGCTTGACCGCGGCCCGCTCGCCGGCCTGGTCCTGGCCGAAGTAGACCACGCCCTGCCCGCCCTCGCCGAGACGGCCGGACAGCACGAAGGGACCGAGCCTGGTCGGATCCCCCGGTTGCAACGGCGCGATCTGCGGCATCCCGTTCCCCACGATTCGGCAAAGTACCGGCCAGCAAGAACTTTACGGCCCCGGCGCGACGGTTCCGCGGCCCGATACCGCGCCGTGACGTCAGGAAACCGTGACAAAGCGGCGAGCGGTTCGTATCCGCGGGTAACGGGAAAGGGGCCGCCCGGAATTCTCCGGGCGGCCCCCTGCCGGTGAAGCGGCGTTACAGCGCCATCTTCTTCTTGAGGTTCTCGTCGAGCGCCGCGAGGAAGTCCTGCGTGGTCAGCCACTCGGCGTCGCCGCCGACCAGGAGCGCGAGGTCCTTGGTCATCTGGCCGCCCTCGACGGTCTCGACGCAGACCTGCTCCAGCTTCTCGGCGAAGTCGATGACCTCGGGCTGGTTGTCGAGCTTGCCGCGGTGCTGCAGGCCGCGGGTCCACGCGAAGATCGAGGCGATCGGGTTGGTGGAGGTCGGCTTGCCCTGCTGGTGCTGGCGGTAGTGCCGGGTCACCGTGCCGTGCGCCGCCTCGGCCTCGACGGTGCGGCCGTCGGGGGTCATGAGCACACTGGTCATGAGGCCGAGCGAGCCGAAGCCCTGCGCCACCGTGTCCGACTGGACGTCGCCGTCGTAGTTCTTGCAGGCCCACACGTACCCGCCCTCCCACTTCAGGGAGGCGGCCACCATGTCGTCGATCAGGCGGTGCTCGTAGGTGATCCCGGCGGCCTCGAAGTCGGCCTTGAACTCGGTCTCGTAGACCTCGGCGAAGATGTCCTTGAACCGGCCGTCGTACGCCTTGAGGATCGTGTTCTTGGTCGACAGGTAGACCGGGTAGCCGCGGTTGAGGCCGTACCGCATGGAGGCGCGGGCGAAGTCGCGGATCGACTCGTCCAGGTTGTACATCGCCAGGGCGACGCCGGAGCCGGGGAAGTCGAAGACGTTGAGCTCGATCGGCTCGCTGCCGTCCTTGGGCGTGAACGTCAGCGTCAGCGTGCCCTCGCCGGGAATCTTCAGGTCGGTGGCGCGGTACTGGTCGCCGAAGGCGTGACGGCCGACGACGATCGGCTTGGTCCAGCCGGGCACGAGCCGCGGGATGTTCGACATGATGATCGGCTCGCGGAAGATGACACCGCCGAGGATGTTGCGGATCGTCCCGTTGGGGGACTTCCACATCTTCTTCAGGCCGAACTCCTCGACGCGGGCCTCGTCCGGCGTGATCGTCGCGCACTTCACGCCCACGCCGTACTGCTTGATGGCGTTGGCGGCGTCGATCGTGACCTGGTCGTCGGTGGCGTCGCGGTGCTCAATGCCGAGGTCGTAGTACTTCAGGTCGACGTCGAGGTAGGGAAGGATCAGCTGGTCCTTGATGAACTGCCAGATGATCCGGGTCATCTCGTCGCCGTCGAGCTCGACGACCGGGCCCGCTACCTTGATCTTGGGCATGCGTGGGGTTCCCCTTCTGAACTAACTGGCCAGCACGTCCTTTTTGAGGCTCACTGGCCGTTGAGGCTATCGGACGGGTGTGGTAAGTCCGCGACGAGGTCGTGTCCCTACGAGTCGTGCAGCCGCAGCAGCATGAGCAACGAGCCGATGACGAGCGCCGCACCGAACGCCGCCAGCGTGAGCGCGTCCATCCGTCTGCTGCGCACCGCGAGCGCGCCCGCCCGCCGTTCCGAGACCGTCATCCGGGCCAGGGATCCGGCGAGGAAGCCGCACCCCATGATCGCACCGCCCGCGGGCACCGGCACACCCAGGCCGATCGCGCACAGCCCGGCGCCGCACCCGCCGCCACCAGCAGGTACGGCCCCCAAGCCCGTGCTCTCGCTCGTTCTCACTTTTCTCCCATGCCTGCCACTGCGGTTCTCGGCGCGTTCCTCACTGTCACCGCTCGTCGATCGGCACCCACTTCTGGTCGCGCTCGCCGATGTACTCGCTGTCCGGCCGGATCAGCCGGTTGTCGGCGTGCTGCTCGATCACGTGGGCGGTCCATCCGGACATCCGGCTGACCGAGAACACGGGCGTGAACAGGTCCGTGGGGATGCCGAGGTAGTGGTAGACGGTCGCCGCGTAGAAGTCCACGTTCGGGTACAGGTGCTTGTCCGCGAAGACGACCTCCTCCATCTCCCGCGACATCCGGTAGTAGGTGTCGTCGCCCGAGGCCTCGGCCAGCTCCTGCGACATCCGCCGCAGGTGGGTCGCCCGGGGGTCCTCGGTCTTGTAGACGCGGTGCCCGAATCCCATGATCTTCTCGCCCGCCGCCAGCTTGTCCCGTACGGCCTGCGCGACGCCGCGCGGGTCCAGCGCTTCCAGCGTACGCATGACCTGCTCGTTCGCCCCACCGTGGAGGGGGCCCTTGAGCGTGCCGATGGCGGCGACGATCGCCGAGTGCATGTCGGACAGCGTCGCGGCGCACACGCGGGCGGCGAAGGTGGAGGCGTTCATCGTGTGGTCGGCGTGCAGCACCAGGCAGGTGTCGAAGATCTCGACCTCGCGCGGCTCGGGGCGGCGGCCGGTGATCTGCAGCAGGAAGTTCGCGGCGGTGCTCAGCTCGGGATCGGGCTCCGGGATGTCCGCGCCCGTCCTGGCCGCGTGGTAGCGGGCGACGAGGATGGGCTGCTGGGCCGTGAGCCTGGCGGCCTTGCGGCGGTTGGCGTCGGCGGCGTTGGAATCCTTGTCCGGGTCGTCGGCCCCCGCCAGCGAGACCAGCGTGCGCAGCGCCTCCATGGGCGCCTGCTTTCCGGCGATCTCGGAGACGTTGCTCTCGACGAGCGCGCCCAGGGTGCGGCCCTCGGCCAGTTCCGCGCCGTAGTCCGCGAGCTGTCGGCGGGTCGGCAGCGTGCCGCGCTGGAGCAGGTGGGCCACCTCTTCGAAGGTGGCGTGGCCGGCCAGGTCGTGGATGTCGTATCCCCGATAGAAGAGACGGCCGGCCTTCCCGTCGATGTCGCTCAGCGCTGTGGACGCGGCGACGACATCGGCGAGGCCTTTGGTGGGCTTGTCCGCCATAAGGGTTTCCTCCGCTTATCTCCGCCCGAAGTCTACCCGTGAGCAGGTAAACCGCCCCTCAAAGGTCCAGACCAATTCCAGGATTGATTCTGCTCCTGGCAAAGGCGATTCCCCCTCGCCACGGGTGGGTAAGCCGCAGCTATAGGGAAAGTAACGGCGGGCTACCTGGGGAGGAACTGCCGTGGAGGGGCCGTTCATACGGATCGAGGACAGCGGCGAGGTGGTGCCGCTGCGCCCCGACGTCACCACGATCGGCCGAGGCCGAGGCGTGGACGTCCGGCTGACGGATCCGAGCGTGTCACGGCTGCACGCCGAATTCGTCCGTCGCGGGCCCTACCTGTACGTCGTGGACCTGGGCCTGTCCCGCAACGGCACACGGGTGAACGGCAGGCCGATCGCCAGGAGGGTGCTGGACGACGGCGACGTCGTCTCCTTCGGGGCCGCCCGGGCCCGGGTCGGCGGGATCCCGCGGGAGGACCTCGCCCCCGAGGTCGAGTTGCGCCGCGCCGCCGCGCCGGAGCTCACCAGGCGGGAGGTCGACGTCCTCACCTCGCTGTGCCGTCCCGCGTTGTCCGACGAGGCGTTCGTGGCGCCCGCGACGGCCCGGGAGATCGCCGACGACCTCGTGGTGACCGAGGCGGCGGTCAAGCAGCATCTGCTGCGGCTTTACCAGAAATTCCGCATCCCGGAGGGCACCAACCGGCGCACCCGGCTCGCCAACGAGGTCGTCGCCCTCGGCCTGGTGCGGCCCACGCCGGTCGTGCCGCCGCAGCGGGCGACCGGACCGGCCGAGCCCGAACCGCAGCCGCAGCCACGCACCAGCGCGGGCCGCCGGGCGTCCTGACCCAGCGGCACACCCGCCGCCGGGGGCGGAAGCCGTCCCACCCCCGGCGGCCAGTGGAGCGTTCCGAACGGCCCATGGCCGGCGTACGGCCGCGGGCCCGCCCTCGTGCGCCCGGCTGTGTGGGCCCTCGTCCTTTCGGTGCCGAACAAAATCCGCGAAGGCCCCGTCGAAAGAGATGACAACCGATCTCCATAGGGGGGCACCGATGCGTAAGGTTCTGGTTTCTCTGGCGGCGGCCGCGGCGGTGACGGTCGTCGGGGCGGGTCAGGCCATGGCGGCGGCTCCGGCCACGCTCCCCAAGGGCTTCCTGCTGGACGAGGCCAAGGTGGACGGCCCGCACAGGCCGTGGGAGCACATGAAGCTCACCGACAGCCTGCGCAAGCCCCTTGAGGTGAACCCGTGCGACCGCAGGACCGCCCGCGACGGCCGCAGCGCGAGCCGTACGTTCACCTACGTGGCCGAGACCGTCTACCGGAGCGAGCAGGTCGTGCTCTACCCGTCGGAGCAGGCGGCGAAGGCGGCGATGAAGTCCGTACGCGCCGACCTGGCCGAGTGCGGCACGGGAGGCCGGGGCCCGAACCGTCACGTGTACAGGTGGAAGAGCGCCGATGCCGGTGACGAGGCCCTCCGGATCGGCGGCTTCTTCTTCGAGAACAGCTCCCGCTCCGTCATCGTCCGCAAGGGGAGCGCGGTGGCGGTCTACGTCAGGACCGGCCTGGTGACCAAGAGCCTTCCGGTCTCCCAGTTCCGCCCGCTGATCAAGGACGCCCGGACGATGGCCGCCAAGCTCTGCGACCTCCCCGGCGTCTGCGCATAGGCCGGGGAGGCCGGGGAAGCCGGCGTTCACCCGCCGCTGACGAACTCCGTGGTGTAGGTGGCGCCGAGGTCGATCGTGTCCTTCCTGCCCTTGACGTTGGGCGAGAAGGAGCCGAGCACCTCCAGCACGTTCCTGGCGCCGTCGGCGGGCATGACCCCGTCCTTCGTGAAGATGGTCTTGGTGTCGCCGATGGCCTTGACGTACAGCTTCGGGTCGTCCCCGGCGTACTCGGCGGGCATCTTCGCCGCGATCTCCTCGGCCGAGTGCTCGTTGATGAATCGCAGCGTCTTGACGAAGGCGCCGGCCAGCTTCCGTACGACGGGCTTGTTCGCCTTGACCCAGGCGCAGTCCATGTAGAGCGAGCTGGCCGGGTAGAGGCCGCCCAGGGCGGCCTTCGTCCCCTCCTCCGTCCGCATGTCGACGATCACCTTGGCCTTGCCCGTGGTGGTCAGCCGGGCCGCCGTGGGGTCGGTGGTCATGCCGCCGTCTATGCCGCCGTTGTCCAGGGCGGAGATGAAGGTGGGGCCGGCTCCGGCCTTCACCCGGGTGAAGTCCTCGACCCGCACCCCGTTCCGTACGGCCAGGGCCTGGGTCAGGAAGTCCGTCGAGGAGCCCGGGCTGGTGATGCCCAGGCGCCTGCCCTTGAAGTCGGCGGGCGAGGTGATCTCACCGGCCTTGCCCGCGGCCACCAGTTCGACCTCGCCGGGCACATCGGCGAACTGGACCACGCTCTGGATGCACTTGCCCTTGGTCTGCAGGTCGATCGTGTGGTCGTAGAACCCGACGACGCCCTGCACGTCGCCCGCCACGAGGACGTTCTCGGCCTGGGCGCCGGACGGTTCCGACAGCAGTTGGACGTCGAGTCCCTCGGCCTTGAAGTATCCGAGCTGCTCGGTGAGCTTGGCGGGCAGATAGATGACCTTGTCGATGCCGCCGACCATGATCTTCACGGTCGGCGTTCCGCCCGGCTGCCCCGCGCCGGCGCGCGAGTCGCGGCAGCCGGTGAGACAGAGCGCCAGTGCGAGGCCGGTGGCGGTGACGGTGACGAGGCGGGGCAACGCGTTCATGGGGGGGCTCCGATCAGATCTGCGCGTCGGCGGCGGCGGAGGACGACGGGGGGCGCCAGGCGAGCAGCCGGCGTTCGAGGAGGGTGAGCAGCCACTCGGCAAGCAGGGCGACGACCGTGATGATGATCATCCCGGCGTAGATGCCCGCGGCGTCGAACGTGCCCTGGGCGTGGTTGATCAGCAGGCCGAGGCCCTTGTCCGCGCCGGTGTACTCGCCGACGATCGCTCCGATCAGCGCGAAGCCGAAGGCGACGTGCAGGCTCGCGAGGATCCACGACGTGGCGCTCGGCAGCACGATCGAGGTGAGGATCTGCCGGGGCTTCGCGCCGAGGATGCGGGCGTTGTCGACCAGCGTCCTGTCCACTTCGCGGGCGCCCTGGAAGGCGTTGAAGAACACCGCGAAGAACACCAGCACGACGGCCGTGGCGACCTTGGACGACATGCCCAGGCCGAACCAGATCACGAACAGCGAGGCGAGGACGATGCGCGGGATCGCGTTCGCGGCCTTGATGAACGGGGCGCACACCTCGGCGATGAACCGGCCCCGGCCGAGGAGGACGCCCAGCACGATCCCGGCGAGCGATCCGGCCGCGAATCCGAGGACGGCCTCCTCCAGCGTGACCCCGATCTGCTCCCAGATCGAACCGAACGCCGTTCCCTTGGTGAACCAGTCGACGAGCCGGCCCCAGATCGCGCTGGGCCGGGAGTAGTAGAACGGGTCGAGCCAGCCGGCCGTGGCGGCCTCCCAGCTGCCCAGCCACAGCACCACGAGCAGGACCCGGGTGACCGTGATCTTCGGCGCCGGGAACCGGCGGCGGCGGGCGGGGGCGGACGCCTGCGCGTCCTCGACCGGGGGCGGGGCGGCGGCCACGGTCTCAGGCGGCACGGCGGGCTCCTCTCGCCCGGGTGATCTCGACCTCTTCGCGCAGCGAGTCCCAGACCCGCCGGTAGACGTCGAGGAAGGCGTCCTCCAGCCGGATCTCCTCCACCCGGCGCGGCCGGGCGAGGTCGACGCGGACGACGTCCTTGACCGTCGCGGGCGCCGCCGTCATGACGACCACGGTGTCGGCGAGGGCGATGGCCTCGGTCAGGTCGTGGGTGACGAAGACGACCGCCGCGCCGGTGCCGGACCACAGTTCGAGCAGCAGGTCCTGCATGTGCTCCCGGGTCTGCACGTCGAGCGCGCCGAACGGCTCGTCCATCAGCAGGATCGACGGCTCGTTGATCAGCGTCTGGGCGAGCGCGACCCGCTTGCGCATGCCCCCGGAGAGCTGGTGCGGGTAGTACCGCTCGAAGCCCGCGAGCCCGACCCGCGCGACCCAGTCCGCGGCCTGCTCACGCGCGGCCCGCTTGGGCGCGCCCCGGTACCGCGGGCCCGCGGCGACGTTGTCGAGGACCGTACGCCACGGGAGCACGGCGTCCTGCTGGAACATGTACCCGAGCCGGTCGGGTATCCCGGTCACCGGGCGGCCGTGGACCAGGACCTCGCCCTCGCCGGCCTGGGCCAGCCCGGAGATCATCGACAGGCTGGTGGACTTGCCGCATCCCGTCGGCCCGACCACGCTGACGAACTCCCCTTGGCGTACGGTGAAGGACATGTCGCGGGTCGCGGTGTGGGCCGCGCCGTCGCGAGAACGGAAACGTTTCGTCACGCCCCGCAACTCGATCGCGGGTGGTGATTCGGCCACGAGTTCACCCCTTCAGGAAACCGTTATGCGAAAGCTCTCCGGGACCGTAGGCCGGGGTGAAGAGGCCGACCAGGCTTGTGCCACTTGTTCGGGTAATGCGCATACTTCGCGTTCTGCGCTTTCTGCTCACCCTTGTGTGACGAGACCCGGCGGGTATCGTGCTGGGCATGCCCTGGGCCGACCCTCCTAGGCCGCGTCCGCACCCCCGTTTCGCGACCCAAGCGCTGCTCGTGCAGGTCGCGGTCCTCCTGCTGATCATCGGTCTCGGCTTCGCGCTGGTGGCGTACCTGCTGCACGCGGAGCTCGAGCGCCAGTACGAGCAGCGCGCGCTCGCCGTGGCGCGCGCCGTCGCCGCCGACGACGTCGTGATACGCGCGGTGGCCGCCCACTCCCCCGGCCCGCAGGTGCAGCGGCGGGCGAGGAGGTACGCCGCCGCACCGGAGTGCTGTTCGTGGTGGTGGCCGACGACCAGGGCATCAGGTACTCCCACCCGGACCCCGCGAGGATCGGGCACCGGGTGAGCACCGAGCCGGAGGCGCTCGCCGGCCGGGACGTCGTCACCTTCGAGCGCGGCACGCTCGGCCTGTCGGCGCGCGGCAAGGTGCCCGTGCTGGACGGCGCCGGACGGGTGGCCGGCCAGGTCAGCGTGGGGATCGCGGCCGGCGAGGTGTCCAGGAGGGTCGGCGACCTGCTGCGGGGCGCGGCCGGGTTCACCGGTCTCGCGCTGCTGCTCGGCCTGGCCGCCTCCGCCGGCCTCGCGCGCCGCCTCAAGCGGCAGACGCTGGGGCTGGAGCCCTCCGATCTCGCCGACCTGCTGCGGGAGCGCGAAGCCGTACTGCACGGCATCGACGAGGGCGTGCTGGCGGTGGACGCGGCCGGGCGGATCACGATCTGCAACGACGCCGCCGCGCGGCTCCTCGGCGGCATGCCGGATCCGGGCACCGCGGTCGGCGACGCGGGCCTGCCGGCCGGCGTACGCACGCTCCTGGCCGAGCGCCGCACCGTCCGCGGGGTGCTCCTCGCCACCGAGGACAGGATGCTGGTCGCCACGGCCGGGCCGGTGCGGCGCGGGCAGCACGACCTCGGCCACGTGGTCACGCTGCGGGACCGCACCGACCTGGACGAGATGACCCGCGAGCTCGACGTGGTGCGCGCGCTGTCGGACGCGCTGCGCGCGCAGGCCCACGAGTACACCAACCGGCTGCACACGTTGTCCGGCCTGCTCAGCCTGGGGCACCGCGACGAGGCCGCGGCCTACCTCCGCGAGCTCGCCGACGATCCCCTCGCGACGGAGTACGGCGACGGCGGGCGGCTGCGCGACCCGTACGTCCGCGGGCTGCTGGCCGCGAAGACGGCGGTGGCCTCCGAGTGCGCGGTCGACTTGCGGCTCAGCCAGGACTCGTTCCTGCCCGGTCCGCTCACCTGCCCGCTCGACATGGTCACGGTCCTGGGCAACCTGGTGGACAACGCGATCAGCGCGGCGCGCTCCGGCGCCCGCAGGCCCGCCTGGGTCGAGGTGTCGCTGCTGGCCGAAGCCGGCATCCTGCACCTCGTCGTCGTCGACAGCGGGGACGGCGTCCCGCCACAGGCCTGCGACCGGCTGTTCGACCAGGACTTCACCACCAGCGCCGACGACGCCCGCCCGCACGGCGTCGGACTCGCGCTCGCCCGGCGCGTCGCCCGCAGGCACGGCGGCGACCTCGCCCTGACCAGGCCTTCCGGCGCCGACTGCGGGGCGGTCTTCGTCGCGCGGATCCCCGGCGCGGTCGAGCCCGCGCGTCACCTGTCCGGAGCCCCGTCCACCGGGTGCGTGGGGGCGCCGTGATCCGGGTTCTCGTCGTCGACGACGACTTCCGCGTCGCCAACCTCCACGCGCGCTATGTCGGGCGGGTGCCGGGGTTCGAGGTGGCGGGCATCGCCCACACCGCCGCCGAGGCCGTCGCGCTCGCCGGGCGGCTGCGACCCCACCTCGTGCTGCTCGACCAGTACCTTCCGGACGCGCCCGGCACCTCGATCGTCCCGGACCTCGGCGGGCACGTGATCATGCTGACCGCCGCCGCCGAGGCGGGGGTCGTCCGCGAGGCGCTGGGCCGTGGGGTGGTCAACTACCTGGTGAAGCCCTTCACCGAGGGCGACCTCGCCGAGCGGCTCCGCGCGTACGAGCGGTTCCACCGGCGGCTGGGCGGCGCAGCGTCGCTGAGCCAGGCCGAGATCGACCGCGCGGTCCGGATGCTGCACGAGGGCGACCGGGTCGACGCCGCGGTCAGGAAGGGCCGGTCGAGCCACACCGCGCAGCTCGTCATCGACGCCCTGCGCGCCGCCGGAGGACCGGTGACCTCAGCGGACCTCGCCGCCCGGCTCGGGCTGTCCCGGGCCACCGCCCAGCGTTACCTGTCCGACCTCGCCGCCGACGGACGGCTGACCGTCGGGCTCAGGTACGGAACCACCGGCCGGCCCGAACACCTTTACCGGCTTCCTGAGCCGCCGGCGCAGTAGCCTGCCCCAGTCCGACGGGCTCGGCAGCGTGAGGAACGCCTCCGCCTGGAGCGCGGAGACGCCGATGCGCGGCAGGTCGCGGGTGTTCGGGTAGACCAGGAACCGCGGCTCCCACAACGGCCTGAACTTGGCGTTGAAGCGGTACAAGGACTCGATCTGGAACCAGCGGGACAGGAAGACGAGGATGCCGCGCCAGGCCCGCAGCACGGGCCCCGCGCCCAGCCGCTCCCCCCGCGCCAGCGCGGAGCGGAACATCGCGAAGTTCAGCGACACCCTGGTCACGCCGAAGTCCGGCGCGGCCTGCAGCGCCCGGACGATCAGCAGTTCGTTCAGCCCCGGATCGGCCTCCCGGTCCCGGCGCATGAGGTCGAGCGAGATGCCGTCGCGCCCCCAGGGCACGAAGTGCAGGACGGCCCGGATGTCCCCGCCCGACTGGTCGTCACCCTGCGGCGCCGCCGCCCGGTGCGCCGTCACCACGAGGCAGTCGGCGTCGGCGGGGTCCCCGAACCGGCCGAGCGCCATGGAGAAACCGCGCTCGGTCTCGGTGCCGCGCCAGTGATCGGCCGCGGTGCGGATGCGCTCGCGCTCCGCCTCGCTGAGGTCACCGGCCCGCCGCACCTGGCAGGAGTAGCCGAGCCGCTCCACCCGCTTGACCATCTGGCGCACGTTGCGCATGGCCCGGCCCTCCAGCGTGAACCCGGCCACCTCGACGACGGCCTCGTCGCCGATCTCCAGGGCGTCCAGGTCGCCCTCCCTGGTCCACACCTCGCCGGCGGTCTCGCTGCACCCGATGACGGCCGGGACCCACGCGTGCCGCCTGGCCTCCTCCAGGAAGCGCCTGATCGCGCCGGGCCACGCCTCGGGGTCGCCGATCGGGTCCCCGCTGGCCAGCATCACCCCGGCCACGACACGGTAGGCCACGGCGGCCTTGCCGCTGGGCGAGAAGATCACGCTCTTGTCCCGCCGGAGCGCGAAGTATCCGAGCGAGTCCTGCCGGCCGTACCGGTCGAGCAACCCGCGCAGGCGCTCCTCGTCGTCCTCGGTGAGCGCGGCGGCCGGTCGTTCCGGCCGCAGGGCGAGGTAGATCGTGGTCACGGCGGTGAGCACGCCGAGCCCGGCGAGCGAGAAGGACACCAGGTCGGCGACGCGGTCGGAGGTGTACTCCACCGGGCCGTCCAGGCCGACCAGGCCGAGCAGGACGTGCTGCATCCGGTCGCCGAAGCCCGGGTCGCCGACGACGGTCCTCGGGTGCGAGTCGACGATGATCCAGCCGAGCACCACGTCGAACGCGCCGAGCGCCAGCAGGTTCCACAGCGCCCGCCAGCGCGAGCGCGGGTCGGACAGGGCGTAGAACTCCCGCTTGTTGACCAGCAGCACCACGAACAGGAGCAGCGACACCGACGCGGCGATCGGGTGCCGCCAGCGCAGCCCCTCCAGCGCGGTGCCCACCGGCAGCAGCACCACGACCGCACGCCAGGCCCGGACCTTGCGCCTCCTGAGAGCGTGGGCCAGCATGATCAGCAGGATTCCCACCACCAGCGACGCCGACAGGGCGAGCGAGGTGACGCTACCCGGCAGGACGCTCGCGATCTCGCTGATCCGGCTTTCCCGGAAACGCGGGAACACGCCTTTGACGATGTCCAGAATTCCGATCAACAGGGCGGAATACGCTGCCGCTGCCGGTATCCATGGACGCGCTATTCCCCTCCGGGAGGTGTCTGTCCGACGGCTCACGGAAGCAGACCTTAAATGGTGAAATCCACTTCGGGGGCCAAGATTCCCATCCTTAACCCCGGCCTTACGTCTGTCGAGTACTTTTACATGGGCCGACGCCACGGGGGACGCAGGAAGAGGCCGGGGTTGGAACTGACAGCGACAAAAGTGCAGGTCCTGTTCGTCGTGCTCGCCCTCGGCGGACTGGTCGCGACGGTCTGGCTGTGGCCCCGGCTGAGCGGGCCGTCCTGGCGCTCGATCGCCGCACGGGTGGGCGTGCTGGTCGCGGACCAGACCCTGCTGCTGCTCGCGGTGGCCGTCGTGATCAACGCGTACTTCGGGTTCTTCGGCTCGTGGGGAGACCTGCTGGGCACGAACGCGGCCGCCGCGCCGCCGATCACGGCGGGTACGGCCGGTATGGCGGGCACGGCGGCCGGCGGAGCGGGCCTCGTCCGGGTGCTCGGCAGCAGGCCGGTCGAGGTCACCAAGCCGAAGGCCGGCGTGCCCGCGGGGCGTCTGGAGCAGGTGACGATCACCGGGGCCAGGACCGGGCTGAGCTCACCGGCGTACGTGTACCTGCCGCCGCAGTATTTCGACAAGAAGTACGCCGGGCGGCGCTTCCCCGTGATCCTCGGGCTGACCGGCTATCCGGGCGACGCGGAGAACCTGGTCACCCGGCTCGACCTGCCCACGCTCACGGCGACATCGATCCTCGCCCGCGAGATCGGCCCGACCGTCCTGGTCCTCATGCGCCCCACCGTCGCACCGCCCAGGGACACCGAGTGCGTGGACGTGCCGGGCGGCCCGCAGGTCGAGACGTACTTCACCTCGGACGTCCCGCACGCGATGGCCGCGGCGTTCCGGGTCGGCACCGAAGCCGCGAACTGGGGCATTCTCGGCGGATCGACCGGGGGCTACTGCGCGCTCAAGCTGACCATGCGGCACCCCGAGGCGTTCTCGGCCGCGGTGTCCCTGTCCGGGTACTTCCACGCCCTCATGGACATGACGACGGGCGACCTGTTCGGCGGAAACCGGCGGCTCCAGGACGAGAACGACCTGATGTGGCGGCTGGCCAACCTGCCGGCCCCTCCGGTGTCGGTGCTGGTGACCAGCAGCCGTCAGGGCGAGTCGAACTACCAGGCGACCGAGCAGTTCCTGGCGGCCGTGAAGCCGCCCATGCGGGCGTCCTCGCTGATCCTGCCGAGCGGGGGCCACAACTTCGCCACCTGGAACAGGGAGCTTCCGCAGGCCCTGCCCTGGCTCGCCCAGCAACTGCACGCGCCCGCGCAGCCACCGTCCCCGCCCGCGAGCGCCCAGGGTCCCGGCCGCCTCGCCCGCGAAGCGCCCCTGCACCCCGCCCGGCGGCCTCACCCCGGCCATCACGCTCCCACGCACAATGTCGCGAAGAAGAAGAAGAAGAAGTAGGCCGGCGGGGACGGACGTGACGGCGCCCCGCCTGTTCCCGGCCGGCGGCCGAGTGAGAACGGTGGGTCAGCGCCGCTCGGCGGCCTCGACGACGTTGGCCAGCAGCATGGCCCGGGTCATCGGCCCCACTCCACCGGGGTTGGGGGCGACGAAGCCCGCGACCTCGCGTACGTCGGGGGCCACGTCGCCGGTGAGCTTCCCGTCGACGCGGGAGACGCCCACGTCGAGCACGGCCGCGCCGGGCTTGACCATGTCGGCGGTCACGAGGTGGGGCACCCCGGCCGCGGCGACCACGACGTCCGCCCGGCGCACGTGGGACGCCAGGTCCTGGGTGCCGGTGTGGCAGAGCGTGACGGTGGCGTTCTCCGCGCGGCGGGTGAGCAGCAGGCCCAGCGGACGGCCCACGGTGATGCCCCGGCCGACCACGACGACCTCGGCGCCCTTGAGCGGCACGCCGTACTCCTGGAGGAGGACCACGATGCCGCGCGGGGTGCACGGGAGCGGGGCGTCGACCATGTGGACGAGCCTGCCCAGGTTGACCGGGTGGAGGCCGTCGGCGTCCTTGGCCGGGTCCATGCGCTCGATGAGCGCCTGGGTGTCCAGGTGGCGCGGCAGCGGCAACTGGACGATGTAGCCCGTGCAGGCCGGGTCGGCGTTGAGTTCGTCGACCGCGGCCTCCACGTCCGCCTGGGTGGCGCTTTCCGGAAGGTCCTTGCGGATGGAGGTGATGCCGACCTCCGCGCAGTCGCGGTGCTTGCCCGAGACGTAGATCTGGCTGCCCGGGTCGTCGCCGACGAGGATCGTGCCCAGGCCGGGGGTGATGCCCCGGGCCGCCAGGGCCTTCACCCGCTCCGCCAGCTCACTCTTGATCTTGGCGGCGGTCGCCTTGCCGTCCAGAAGCCGCGCGGTCATGGCTCTTCCTGTCCTTCCGGGTGGTCCTGCCGGATGCTCTACTGTCCCCCCTCGCGACGCTCGATGATCCGCCGGGTGAAGGGGATGAACTCCACGATCCGCCAGCCGAAGTAGGCGGCCAGCGCGGCGATGGGCAGCAACGCGATGGGGCTGTTCCACACGCCGTTCATCGTCGCGAAGGAGCTCATGATCGTATCAAGGGGCATGGAGGGACTCCGGGGGAGGATGGGGTGGGCGCTTCAGGCTAACCGCCCCACAGGGGTGATCGTGCCGTTTTCCCCCCATCCATCCCAACAGGCGCCCCTCCGTGCCGGTACGTCGGCCTTCTCGATCAGTGGAAGAAGTGCCGGGTGCCGGTGAAGTAGAGCGTGATGCCCGCCTCCTTGGCGGCCTCGATGACCAGCTCGTCGCGGATCGAGCCGCCCGGCTCGACGATCGCCTTCACCCCGGCCTCCGCCAGCACCTGCAGGCCGTCGGGGAACGGGAAGTACGCGTCGGAGGCGCCGACCGATCCGGCCGCGCGCTCGCCGGCCCGGGAGACCGCCAGCCGGGCCGAGTCGACCCGGTTGACCTGGCCCATGCCGACGCCGACTGTCGCGCCGCCGGAGGCGAGCAGGATCGCGTTCGACTTCACCGAACGGCAGGCCCGCCACGCGAAGGCCAGGTCGGCCAGCACCTCGGGCGAGGCCGCCTCGCCGGCCTTGAGCTCCCAGGTGGACGGGTCGTCGCCGGGCGCGTCCACGCGGTCCACCGTCTGCACGAGCAGGCCGCCGTCGATGCGGCGGAACTCCGCGGCGTTCGACGGCCCCTGCGGGCAGGCGAGCAGGCGGATGTTCTTCTTCTCCCTGAGCACCTCGAGCGCGTCCGCCGCGAACGACGGGGCGACCACGACCTCCGTGAAGATCGGCGCGATCTGCTCGGCCAGCTCGCGGGTCACCTCGCGGTTGACCGCGATCACTCCGCCGTACGCGGACACCGGGTCGCACTCGTGCGCCTTGCGGTGCGCCTCGACCACGTCGGCGCCGACGGCGATGCCGCAGGGGTTGGCGTGCTTAATGATCGCCACGCACGGCTCGGCGAAGTCCCAGGCGGCCCGCCAGGCGGCGTCGGCGTCCACGTAGTTGTTGTAGGACATCTCCTTGCCGTGGAGCTGCTCGGCGTTGGCCAGGCCGTCCTTGCTTCCGGTGTAGAGAGCGGCTCCCTGGTGCGGGTTCTCGCCGTACCGCAGGGCGGCCTTGCGCTTCCACGCCGCGCCCATGAAGGACGGCCAGTCGCCCTCGGGGGCGTACACGTTGGCGAACCAGGACGCGACCGCGACGTCGTAGGCGGCGGTGTGCGCGTACGCCGTGGCGGCCAGCCTCCTGCGCTCGGTCAGCGTGAAGCCGCCCTCGGCGACCGCGGCGAGCACCTCGCCGTACGCCGCGGGGTCGACGACCACGGCCACCGTGCCGTGGTTCTTGGCGGCGGCGCGGATCATCGCGGGGCCGCCGATGTCGATCTGCTCGACGCACTCGGCGTCGGAGGCGCCGGAGGCAACCGTGGCGGCGAACGGATACAGGTTCACCACCGCGAGCTGGAACGGCTCGATCTCCAGCTCCTCCAGCTGCTTGACATGGGAGGGGTTGGCGCCGTCGGCGAGCAGCCCGGCGTGGACCCGCGGGTGGAGGGTCTTGACCCGTCCGTCCAGGCACTCGGGGAATCCGGTGAGCGACTCCACCTTGGTGACCGGCACGCCGTAGGAGGCGATCGCGGCGGCGGTGCCACCGGTCGACACGATCTCCACGCCCGCGGCCTCGAGCCCCCGCGCCAGGTCTTCGAGACCCGTCTTGTCGTAAACGGTGATCAGCGCACGGCGGATGGCGATGCGGGTCACTTCGTGTTCCTTCCTGGTGTCGGGCCTTCTGCGGCCTGTCCTGCGACTCGTCCCGTCCCCAGGCGCACGGTCCGCCCGGTCAGGGTCCAGCCCTCGCGGGCCATGCGGCCCACCGTCTCGACGAGGAGGCGTCGCTCGACGGTCTTGATGCGCTCGTGCAGCGACTCCTCGTCGTCCCCCTCCCGTACGGGCACCGCCTCCTGGGCGATCACCGGGCCCGTGTCCACGCCGGCGTCCACGAGGTGGACCGTGCAGCCGGTGACGCGGACGCCGTAGGCGAGGGCGTCGCGCACGGCGTGCGCGCCGGGGAAGGCGGGCAGCAGCGCCGGATGGGTGTTGACGACGGGAAACGCGCCCAGCACCCGGGGGCCGAGGATCTTCATGAACCCGGCGGAGACCACCAGGTCGGGCTTGTGCTCGGCGATGCGCCCGGCCAGCCTCTCGTCCCACTCCTCCCGGGTGGGGTGGTCGCCCACCCTCTCGACGAACGTGGGGACGCCGGCGCGCTCGGCCCGGGCCAGGCCCTCGATGCCGGTGCGGTCGGCCCCGACGGCGGCGACGGTCGCGCCGAACGCGTCGTCTGCCGCCGCGTCCAGCAGTGCTTGCAGGTTGGTCCCCGATCCCGAGACGAGGACGACGAGCCGGAAGGACAGGGCGGAACTCCTTCGTGAGCTGCCTTCGTTTTGCAGGTGATTGCCGGGAGATGGTTCCTTAGAGAGTGGTCGAGCGTGGAGGGCCGTCCCTCGACGCAGCTAAAGCGTATCGGGCGCCGGCCATCACGACTGACGACGGGCTATGCGGAACGCGAGGCGAGGAGACCGTGACAACACCCCTACAGACGCCGACCCCTGCCACCGGAGGGCGCAGGGCTCTCGTGCTCGCCATCATGGCGCTGGTCTTCACGCTGTTGTTCCCGGCCGCCGGGCTGGCGCTGTCGATTTTCGCGATCGTCATCGCGATCCGCGACCTGCGCCTGCTCAACCGCGAACGGCGCGGGATCGGGATGGCGACCGGGGCCGTCGTGCTCTCGTCGCTCGCGTTCGTCCTGGGGATCGTGACCACGGGATTCCAGCTCTACTTCTCGGACGAGCTCAACGCGTACAACGAGTGCCGCAAGGGCGCGGGCACGGTGGCGGCCCAGCAGGAGTGCTCCGACCAGCTGATGCGGGCGTTCGAGCGCAAGATGGGCGTGGCCTGGCCGACCGGCGTCCCGGCCCCCGCCTGACCTACTGAGCGTCGCCGAGCTGGAGCGCCTGGAGCGCGAGCCAGGCGATGACGCGGTCCTCGGTGACGGAGACGGACAGGCCGGTCAGCTCCTCCACCCGCGCCATGCGCTGGCGCAGCGTGTGGCGGTGGATGCCGAGCTGCGAGGACGCCGCCTCCCAGCTGCTGTTCTCGCTCAGGAAGACCCGCAGCGAGCGGAGCAGGACCAGGGTGGCATCGTTGTCCAGCAGCGGCAGGAGCGGCGAGGTGAGCGCCGCGCGCGCGGCCGGGTCGAGGTGCTGAAGGATCAGTCGCTGGGTCGGCAGCCCGGCGAACTCGACCACGGGACGGGCGTCGGCCACGGCGACCGCGAGCGCCTGCTCGGCCTGCCGCCGGCTGAGCAGGCCGGAGACCGGCGGCTGCGGGCTGCCGATGCCACACCGCGCCGGAACGCCCTCCCGTTCGACCGCGTCGGACACCCGCGCGGTCCGCCGGCCCAGCTCGTCCTCCGGCAGCAGCACGGTGACCAGCGACGACTCCGAGCTGACCAGTCGGTGCAGACGTCCCGCATGATCTGCTCCATGCGCTCCAGGTGTGCCCCAGTGAACACCGGATGCCGGAACTTGGTCAGGAAAACCAAGTGGGCGTGCAGGACGAAAACGCAATGCCTGCCGGTTCTGATGTCCCATATTCGGCCATAGACCAATGCGAGGATCATGGCGTGCAGCTCCGGTACAACTACCGCCTGTCCCCGACGCCGGGCCAGCAGATCGCGCTGGCTCGGGCGTTCGGGTGCGCGCGGGTGGTGTTCAACGACGCGCTGCGCATCAGGCAGGAAGCCCGCGGAAACGGCCTGCCGTACGTTTCGGACGGCGAGTTGTCCACGCGGGTCATCACCGAGGCGAAGAAGACCCCGGAGCGGGCCTGGCTGGGCGAGGTGTCGGCTGTGGTGTTGCAGCAGGCGCTGGCGGACCTGAACACCGCGTACCGCAACTTCTTCGACTCGATCAGTGGCAAGCGGAAGGGGCCGAAGGTGGCCCCGCCCCGGTTCCGGTCCAAGAGGGACAACCGGCAGGCAATCCGCTTCACCCGCAACGCCCGGTTTGCCATCACCACCGGCGGGAAACTCCGGTTACCGAAGATCGGCGAGGTGCCGGTTCGCTGGTCGCGCGCCCTGCCCGCCGAGCCGTCCAGCGTGACGGTGGTCAAGGACGCGGCCGGCCGATACTTCGCCTCGTTCGTGGTCGAGGTCGCCGAGCAGCCTCTTCCGCAGGTCGAGCCCGAGGCCGGGATCGATCTTGGGCTGTCGGCGTTCGCGGTCCTGTCGAACGGGCGGAAGATCGACTCCCCGCGTTTCCTGCGCCGGGCCGAAAAGAAGCTCAAGCGGCTCCAGCGGGCGCTGTCCCGCAAAGCCACGGGGTCGAACAATCGGGCCAAAGCCCGGCAGCAGGTTGCCCGCCGGCACGCGAAGGTCGCCGACGCGCGCCGCGAGTTCCACCACCAGCAATCCACGAAACTGATTCGCGACAACCAAGCGATCTACGTGGAAGACCTGGCCGTGGCGGGACTGGCACGCACCCGGCTGGCCAAGAGCGTGCACGACGCGGGCTGGTCGCAGTTCCTGACCATGCTGGAATACAAGGCCCGCATGCACGGGCGG
>NZ_MWJN01000038.1:0-75812 GCF_002027145.1 Microbispora sp. GKU 823
ATCCCCCCGGCGGTACGCAGCCAACTCCGGGTCGAGGCATGCCCATGCTGCCTGGCCTGCCCCGCACCATGCACCCGCCCCACCCGATCAGCAAGAGCACACGTGATCCGATCCCGGGCGAACATCAACTCCTCGGCCTCGGCCAGACAGATGTCCACATCGTCCGGAAGCGGAGTCAGCGCCAACTCCTGCGCCGTCTCACGCAGCGAACCCACCAACACCCACGACGACCGGCCCCTCTCCCGGCTGTCCCGACCGGCATCCCCAGACCCGGCACTCGCACCCCGGTCTTCGGAACCCCGCATCTTGGGCTCAACGATCGGAAAGCCGTCATGGTCGAGCAGGCCCACCACACCTCCATGGAGGAATTCGAAAGTATGTATGAATTCTCTCCTGCTGCCTTGCCTGAAGCAACCGCACCGCGCGATTTGTTGGAGCTACAGGCGTAGCCTCACCAGGCCCAGGCCTCGGGACCGGGGCCGCCGTTGCCGATGGGCGGGAACAGCTCGTCCAGCCGGGCCAGGGTCTCGGCGGACAGCTCGGTGCGCAGCGCCGTCAGCGGCAGGTCGAGCTGCCCGGGGGAGCGCGGCCCGATGACCGGGGCGGTCACCCCGGGCCGCGACAGCAGCCAGGCGAGCGCGACCGCGGTGGGCTCCTCGCCGATCTCGGCGCACAGCTTCTCGTAACCCTCGATGGCCGCCCGGTGCGGCTCGACCCGCTCGGGGGCGTGCAGGACGCTGCGGCCGGCCGCGCCCTCGCGCTGCTTGCGCAGCGCCCCGGACAGCGCGCCGAAGTGCAACGGCGAGTAGGGCAGGATCCCGATGCCCAGCTCGACAGCCGCGGGCAGCACCTCCAGCTCGACGTGCCGGGTGAGGAGGTTGTACTTGCACTGCTCGGAGACCAGGCCGAGGAAGTTCCTCCGGTCGGCCGCCGCCTGGGCGCGGGCGAGGTGCCAGCCGGCGAAGTTGGACGACCCGACGTAACGCACCTTGCCCTGGACGACCAGCGTCTCCATCGCCTGCCAGATCTCCTCCCACGGCGTGTCCCGCTGCACGTGGTGCATCTGGTAGAGGTCGATCCGGTCGGTCCGCAGACGGCGCAGCGACGCCTCGCAGGCGGCGATGATGTGACGTGCCGACAGCCCGCCGTCGTTGGGCCAGGCGGTCATCGGGGCGTACACCTTCGTGGCCAGCACGATCCGGTCCCGGTGGCCGGCCTTCTCGAACCAGCGGCCGATGAACCGCTCGCTCAGTCCGTCGCCGGTCTCCCTGCCGTACATGTTCGCGGTGTCGACGAAGTTGACGCCCTCCTCGTGCGCCCGGTCGAGAATCGCGTGGCTCTCGTCCTCGCCGATCTGCCAGCCGAAGTTCATCGTGCCGAGGCAGATCCGGCTGACGAGCAGACCGGTCCGCCCCAAACGGGTGTATTCCATGCGCCGACCGTAGGAACCGGGGCGTGCTCTCCGTTAACCGTTCGAGCGTGCTCGAATGGACGGGTGATCCGGATCGAGTTCGCCTCCGCCGACCTGCTGCGGCTCAGGTTCGCGCACAGCCCGATGGCGGAGCTCGTGGCCAGTTGCCTCGCCCTGCGGTCCCGCTCGGCGCGCCTGGTCCCCGCGTCCTGGCGGGCCCGGGCCGAGCCGCTGCTGCGCGGCCTGACCACACTCCACCCGCTGCTCCCCGGCCCCACCGGCTATGTCCCGGACTTCCTCACCCCGGCGCCGTCCGCCACCCGCCCGACCCTGGAGCAGGAGCTGCGGGTGGTCGCCGCCACCCCGCTCGACCAGGTCACGTCCGAGGTGGACCGGGCCTGGGCCGGGCACGGCGCGCCGCCGGAGGTCGAGCGGTTCCGGACCGACCCGGCGGGCGCGCTGGCCGTGACGGTGCGGGAGGTCCGGCGCTACTTCGCAACGGCGATCGCGCCGAGCTGGCCGCGGCTGCGCGCGCTCGCGGAGGGCGAGCTGACCCGCCGCGGGCTGCTCGCCGCCGAGCGCGGGCCGCGGGCGCTGCTGACGGACCTGCACCCGAGGCTCGACTGGGACGGCGAGGCGCTGCGGCTGGCGTACGCCAAGGACGGCGAGTTCGGCCTGGACGGGCACCCGCTCACCCTGCTGCCCACCGGGTTCACCGGCCCGCACGTCTACACGCTGACCGACACCCCTGCCGGGCGTGCACTGTGGTACGCGCCGCGCGGCCACGGCCGGTTGTGGGACGGGCCCGTGCCGGCCGAGCCGCCGGAGGCGCTGGCCGCCCTGCTCGGCCCGACCCGCGCGGCCGTGCTCGCCCTGCTGGCCGAGCCGTCCAGCACGGGGGAGGTGGCCGCGGCCCTCCGGCTGGCCCCGGCGACCGCCTCGCACCACCTGACCACGCTCAGGGACGCCGGGCTGGTGACCGGTGAACGGGAGGGCCGCCGGTTGCGCTACCGGCGCACCGGCCTCGGCGAACAGCTCGCCGGGGAGGATCAGGCGCCGTAGACAGGCTCGGCCGCGGCCTCGCAGCTCTCCGCTGTCGCTTCTGCCGTAAGTGTTGCCAGAAGGGACTACTCGCGCGAGAGTAGTCGTGTGTCATCGATACGGATCTTCATTCTCGGTGCCCTGGCCGAGCGCGGCCCCATGCACGGTCACCAGTTGCGCCTCCTGTTCGAGGAGGAACGCCTCGACATGTGGACCGACATCACCGTCGGCGGGCTCTACGGGGCGATCAAGCGCCTGGCCGCGGAAGGGCTGATCGAAGGGGTGAGAACCGAGCAGGTCGGCGCGTATCCCGAACGCAAGGTCTGGCAGATCACCGACGCCGGTGCGCAGGCGCTGTCATCGCTGCGGCTGAGCGGGCTACGCGAGATCGTCCTCAAGCCCGATCCATTCGACCTCGTCCTCACCCGGCTGGATCCGCAGCATCTTGACGACCTGCCCGCGATCATCGACGCGAGGGTGGCGTCCCTGGAAGCCATGCTCGCCGAGTACGAAGCCCATGCCCGGGCGGTCGCGCGGTACCTGACCCTGGCGGAAACCCTCGCCATGGAGCACCGCGTCAGCCGGCTGCGCGCTGAGATCGCCTGGCATCGGCGGCTGGTGTCGCAGCTGCCCGAACTGCTCGTCGACGAGAAGACCCGGAAGGGCTCGGATGACTCACCGGTCTGAAACGCCGGCCATGGCCCGTGCTGCCCGGACGGCTCCGCCGAGAAGCACGACAGAAAGTGAGGAACGCACGGTGCCGCGCGACCGCGTCCATGCCTGGGACCTCGAATTGCAGAACGTCCATCACCGACTGGAGCAGGCATTGGAGCAGGCCAAGGTGTCCATCCTCTCCGGCAAGAACGCCAAGGCGTCCAAACCCGACCTGCGCAGCCACTGTTACACTTTCTGCGCCGCGCTGGGCAGCCACCACCGCAGTGAGGACGACAGCTTCTTTCCTGCCCTGGTGCGGCAGATGCCGGAGCTGAGGCCCGTGATCGAACGCCTCACCCGCGACCACCGCCGGCTCGCGCGGCTTCTCGCCGACTTCCAGGAATATCTCGACTCGGCCCAGTCCTCTCCCGAGCGGCTGCTCAGGAAGATCAACGAGATCAAGTCCGTCATGAACGCCCACTTCGCCGACGAGGAACGGTCCCTGAACCCCGCACTGCATGCCTTTCACGCGCAGGCCGATGACAGGGACCGGATGTTCGGCGGCATCTGAATCGCGAAGGGCATGGACGACGCGTGCGGATCGCCGCAGACAGCATCGGTGAGAGGACGGTGAAGACACGCGTCGACAGCGCATTCGCGAAGATCGGACCCCGCGACGGGAGTGACGCGACACGCCATGTGTACCGTCGCGGGCTGGCCGGGGAGGATCAGGTGCCGTAGACGGGTTCCGGCCCGGCGGCCTGGCCGAGCAGCTTCGCCACCTCCGGCCCGATCTCGGCGGGGTCCCAGCGGGCGCCCTTGTCGGCGACCGGGCCGTGCCGGAAACCCTCCATGACGCAGATCCGGCCGCCCTCGACCTCGAAGACCCGGCCGGTGACGTCCTTCGACTCGGCCGAGCCGAGCCAGACCACCAGCGGGGAGACGTTCTCCGGGGCCATCGCGTCGAACGCGCCCTCCCCGGGGGCGGCCATCGTCGCCGCGAAGACCTGCTCGGTCATCCGCGTACGGGCGGCCGGGGCGATGGCGTTGACGGTCACGCCGTAGCGGCCGAGTTCGGCCGCCGCGACGAGGGTCAGGCCCACGATGCCGGCCTTGGCCGCCGAGTAGTTGCCCTGCCCCACGCTGCCGAGCAGGCCCGCGCCCGAGGAGGTGTTGACCACCCGCGCGTCCACCGGGCGGCCGGCCTTCGACTCGGCTCGCCAGTGCAGCCCGGCGTGCTTGAGCGGCAGGAAGTGGCCCTTCAGGTGCACGCGGATCACCGCGTCCCACTCATCCTCCGACAGGTTGACCAGCATGCGGTCGCGGAGGAACCCGGCGTTGTTGACCAGCACGTCGAGGCGGCCGAAGTGCTCGATCGCGGTCGCCACGAGCCGCCGCGCGCCCTCGTCGGTGGCGATGTCGGACCGGTCGGCCACCGCCTCGCCGCCCAGCGCGCGGATCTCCTCGACGACGTCCTGGGCGGGACCCCCTGATCCGGTGTCCGGCCCGCCCTCGCCGGACAGGCTCACGCCGAGGTCGTTGACCACGACCTTCGCGCCCTGACGGGCGAACTCCAGCGCGTGCGCCCGGCCGAGGCCGCGCCCCGCGCCGGTCACGATCACGACCCGGTCCCTGCAGATCATCTCTGGACTCCTCGCTCGGTCGGCCTCGCCTGGGGCGATCCGCTCTGCTAGCGTTATTTCTAACAAATGTTAGATGGAAAGGTGACGTATGGGAATCTCGACCAGCCGTCACGGCGAAGGCGTCGCCGAGGTCGTGGTGGACGCCCCGCCGGTCAACGCGCTGACCGTACGCGGATGGTTCGAGCTCGCCGATGCCGTACGGCAGGCCGGGCGTGACCCGGAGACCCGCGTCGTGGTGCTGCGGGCCGAGGGCCGCGGGTTCAACGCCGGCGTGGACATCAAGGAGATGCAGGCGACCAGCGGGTTCGACGCGCTGGTGGGCGCCAACCGCGGCTGCTACGAGGCGTTCGCGGCGGTCTACGAGTGCGAGGTCCCCGTGGTCGCGGCCGTGCAGGGCTTCTGCCTGGGCGGCGGGGTGGGGCTGGCCGGCAACGCCGACATCGTGGTGGCCTCCGACGACGCCTATTTCGGCCTGCCCGAGGTGGAGCGGGGCGCGCTCGGCGCCGCCACCCACCTCGCCAGGCTGGTGCCCCAGCACCTGATGCGCGCGATGGTCTACACGTGCCGCAACGTCACCGCCGCCGAGTTGCACGCGTTCGGCTCGGTGCTCGATGTCGTGCCGCGCGAGCGCCTGCGCGACGCGGCGCTGGAGGTGGCGGGCCAGATCGCCGCCAAGGACCCGTACGTCATCCGGCGGGCCAAGGAGTCGCTCAACGGCATCGACCCGGTCGACGTCAAGCGCAGCTACCGGTTCGAGCAGGGCTTCACGTTCGAGCTCAACCTGATGGGCGCCGGCGACCGGCACCGGGACGCCTTCGTCGCGGAAGGGGGCCGGTGATGGGCGTCGTCATGTCGGTCGAGGAGATCGTCGGCTCGCTGGAGAGCGGCATGACGATCGGCATCGGCGGCTGGGGTTCCCGGCGCAAGCCGATGGCGCTGGTGCGGGCCATCCACCGGTCCGCGCTGACCGACCTGACGATCGTGTCGTACGGCGGGCCGGACGTGGGCCTGCTCTGCGCGGCGGGCAAGGTGCGCCGGGTCGTCGCCCCGTTCGTGACGCTCGACTCGATCGCCCTCGAACCGCACTTCCGGGCGGCCCGGCAGCGCGGGGCCGTCGAGTTCACCGAGTACGACGAGGGCATGTTCATGTTCGGCCTGCTCGCGGCGGCGCACCGGCTGCCGTTCCTGCCGACGCGGGCCGGGCTCGGCTCGGACGTCATGCGGGTGAACCCCGGCCTGCGCACGGTCCGCTCGCCGTACGAGGACCAGGAGGAACTCGTCGCGGTGCCCGCGCTCACGATGGACGTGGCGCTGGTGCACATGGACGTGGCCGACACCCGGGGCAACGGCCGCTACCTCGGCCCCGACCCGTACATGGACGACCTGTTCGCCAAGGCGGCCGGGCGGTGCTTCGTCTCCTGCGAGCGGATGGTGCGGCCGGGCGAGCTGGACGGCCCGCCGCAGACGCTGCTGGTCAGCCGCATGCACGTGACCGGCGTGGTCGAGACCCCCGGCGGCGGCCATTTCACCGATCGCGGTGAGGGCCGCGACGAGGCGTTCCAGCGGCACTACGCCGCCTCGGCGGCCGACCCGGAGGCGTGGGCGGCGTTCGCGGACCGGTTCCTGTCCGGCGACGAGGCGGCCTACCAGGAGGCCGTGCAGCAGTGGCGTGAAGAGGAGGGGCGATGAGCGCGACCCGGGCGGAGGTCTGCGTCGTGGCCTGCGCGGAGGCGTGGCGCGGCGACGGCGAGATCCTGGCGGCGGCGATGGGCACCTGCTCCATCCTGGGCGCCCGGCTGGCCCGGCTCACGTTCGAGCCCGGCCTGCTGACCACGGACGGCGGCGCGCTGCTGACCGCCGAGGCGGTGCCGTTCGGCGCGCCGGCCGGGGCGGTCGAGGGCTGGCTGCCGTTCCGCGAGCATCTGTGGCTGGTGCAGAACGGCCGAAGGCACGTGATGATGGGCGCCTCGCAGATCGACAGGCACGGCAACACCAACATCTCGGCGATCGGCGACTGGGCTCGGCCGAAGTCGCAGCTCCTCGGCGTGCGCGGGGCCCCCGGCAACACGATCTGCAACCCGACCAGCTACTGGATCCCCAAGCAGTCCACCCGCGTCTTCGTGCCGAAGGTGGACGTGGTCAGCGGCGTGGGCCACGACCGCGCGGCCGAGCTGGGCCCGCGGGCCGCCCGCTTCCACGACCTGCGCCGGGTGGTCACCGACCTCGCCGTGTTCGACTTCGGCACCCCCGACGGCTCGATGCGGCTGGTCTCGGCGCATCCCGGCGTCGAGGTCGAGCAGGTGCGGGCGGCCACCGGGTTCGACCTGGTCATCGAGGGCGAGGTGCCGGAGACCCGGCAGCCCACGGACGAGGAGCTGCGGCTCATCCGCGAGGTGCTCGACCCGAAGGGACTGCGCGACCGGGAGGTGAAGGCGTGATCGGGCCGGCGCTGGACACTCCGCTCACGCGCCTGACCGGCGTGCGCCACCCGGTGGTGCAGACCGGCATGGGCTGGGTGGCCGGCCCCCGGCTGGTGTCGGCGGTGGCGAACGCGGGCGGCCTCGGCATCCTCGCCTCGGCCACGATGACCGTCGGGCAGCTCGCCGCCGCCATCGAGGAGGTCCGCTCGCGCACCGACGCGCCGTTCGGGGTGAACCTGCGCGCCGACGCCGGCGACGCGGGGGAGCGGGTCGACCTGCTCATCAAGCACCGGGTGAAGGTGGCCTCGTTCGCGCTGGCCCCGCGGCAGGAGCTGATCGCCAGGCTCAAGGACGCCGGGATCGTGGTGATCCCGTCCGTCGGCGCCCGGCGGCACGCGGAGAAGGTCGCGGCCTGGGGCGCCGACGCCGTGCTCGTGCAGGGCGGCGAGGGCGGCGGCCACACCGGCGCGGTGGCCACGACGCTGCTGCTGCCCCAGGTCGTGGACGCCGTCGACATCCCGGTGATCGCCGCCGGCGGCTTCTTCGACGGGCGCGGCCTGGCCGCCGCCCTGGCGTACGGCGCGGCGGGCGTGGCGATGGGCACCCGGTTCCTGCTGACCAGCGACAGCTCCGTGCCCGACGCGGTGAAGCGGACCTACCTCGGCATGTCGGAGACCGTCGTCACCCGCCAGGTGGACGGCATGCCGCACCGGGTGCTGCGCACCGAACTGGTGGACGGGCTGGAGCGGTCGGGCAAGGTGTCCGGCCTGGTCCGGGCCGTGCGCAACGCCGCGCGCTTCAAGCGGATCTCCGGCATGTCGTGGCCCGCGATGATCCGCGACGGCCTGGCCATGAAGCACGGCAAGGAGCTGAGCTGGTCGCAGGTGCTGATGGCGGCCAACACGCCGATGCTGCTCAAGGCGGCGATGGTGGACGGCCGCCCGGACCTCGGCGTGATGGCGTCAGGTCAGGTCGTCGCGCTCATCGACGACCTGCCCACCTGTGAGGAGCTGATCGACTCGATCGTCACCCAGGCCGCCGAGGTCGTGCGCGGCCTCGGCGGGAACCTTGCCCAGATTATGTAGACCGGTCTAGCCTTGCGGCATGACGCGAAGGAACGACACGCGCGAGCGGGTCCTGCGCACGGCCGCCGGGCTCTTCCAGCGGCAGGGCTACAACGCCACCGGCCTCAACCAGGTGCTGGCGGAGAGCCGGGCGCCCAAGGGCTCGCTCTACTTCCACTTCCCCGAGGGCAAGGAGCAACTGGCGGCCGAGGCGGTGGCGATCGCGGGCGGCGAGCTCGGCGAGCGGATCGCCGCCGCCGTGGCCGCCGCCCCCGGTCCCGCCGACGCCGTCGTCCGGATCGGCGAGCTGCTCGCCCACAACCTGGAGCAGTCGGGGTTCCATGAGGGCTGCCCGGTGGCCACGGTCGCGCTGGAGGCCGCGGGCGACAGCGAGCCCATCCGGTCGGCCTGCGACGCGGCGTACGCCTCCTGGCTGCGCGGCCTGGCCGACTATCTGCGCGGGCACGACGTGGACGACGCCGAGGCGCTCGCCGACCTGGTGCTGTCCTCGCTGCAGGGAGCACTCCTGCTCGCCCGCGTACGTCGCGACACCGGCGTCATCCACTCGGTCACGCGACGGATCGGCGGCCTGGTCGCGGACGCCGCCCGGCCGAAGGGCTCCGAATGAGGGTCCACCACCTCGACTGCGGCTCGATCGCCCGCGACCCCTGGGAGCTGGAGCGGTACGGGGCCGGCGGCGGCCCCGCATCGCCGTCAGCCGGCCAGTGAGCCGATCACCCGCGCCCGATGGTCCGAGGGCGAGCCCCACGCCGTGTGCAGGGCGCGGGCCCTGCGGATCAGCAGGCTCGGGTCGTACTCGTCCGTATAGGCGATCGCACCGTGCACCTGCAGAGCGATCTTCGCCGCGGCGTACGCCGCCTCGGACGCCGCGGCCTTGGCCGCGGACACGTCGCGGGTGAAGTCCGGTGTGCCGTACGCCAGGGCGGCCCCGTGCACCAGCGGGCGGGCGTACTCCAGCCCGACCAGGGCGTCGGCCAGGTGGTGCTTGACCGCCTGGAACTCGCCGATCGGCCGGCCGAACTGCCGCCGGGCCTTCGCGTAGTCCACCGACACCTCCAGCAGGCGGCGTCCGGTCCCCACGAGCTGCGCCGCGCACGCCAGCACGCCCATGTCGTACGCCTGGGCGGCGGCGGCCGCCACGTGGGGCCCTTCGGCCAGCACCTCGCCCGGCGTGACCGGGAACAGCCGCCGGGCGGGGTCGAGGGACGCGCGGGCCTCGCCGGGGACGGCGGCGCACAGCCGCTCGCCGTCCACCAGCAACGCCAGGTCGGCGGCGTCCGCGTCCAGCGCGTACGGCACCGCCGGGGGCAGCGCGAGCGTGACCACGGCCGTGCCCTCGGCGATCGGCGGCAGCCACCGGCTCGCCAGGGCCTCCTCGCCCAGCCGGTCGAGCAGCACGGCGGCGGCCACGGTCTCGGCGTACGGCCCGGGCACGCCGTGCCTGCCGAGCTCGTGGAACGCGGTCACCAGCTCGACCGGCAGCGGACCGGCCCCTCCGCTGGACTCGGGCACGGCGATCGCGAGCACCCCGGCCTCGGCCAGCGCGCGCCACAGCGCGAGGCCGTCCTCGCGCCGCCCGGCCGCCCAGTCGCGGACCACGCCGGGCACGGCCGCCTCGGTGAGCAGCTTGTCGAGGGTCTCGCCGAACAGCCGCTGCTCGGCGTCGAGGACGAATCTCATCGGCTTCCCGCCTTCGGCAGGCCGAGCACGCGCTCGGCGATCACGTTGCGCTGGATCTCGTTGGTCCCGGCGTAGATCGGGCCGGCCAGGGAGAAGACATATCCCTCCAGCCACTCGCCCGCCAGCTCGCCGTCCGGGCCGAGCAGGTCGAGGGCCGTCTCGTGCAGCGCCACGTCCAGCTCCGACCAGAAGATCTTGTTGACGCTGGACTCGGCGCCCACGTCCTCCGTACGGGAGATCGTCTCGAAGCCCTTGAGCCGGTAGGCGCGTGCCTTGATCCACGCGTCGGCCACCCGGTCGCGCATCGCCGTGTCGGCGGGGTCGCCGTGCTCGCGCCACAGCTCCAGGAGCCGGTCGGCGGCGGCCAGGAAGCGGCCGGGGCTGCGCAGGGTGAGCCCGCGCTCGTTGCCCGTGGTGCTCATCGCGACCTTCCACCCGGCGCCCGGCTCGCCGATCACGTCGCGGTCGGGGACGAACACGTCGTCGAAGAACAGCTCGGCGAAGGCCGGCTTGCCGTCGATGCGGCCGATCGGCCTGCGGGTGATCCGCTCGGCGTCGAGCGGGAACATGAGGTAGGTCAGCCCCCGGTGCCGTTCGGCCTCCGGGTCGGAGCGGAACGGCCCGAAGCCCCAGTCGGCGAAGGCGGCCCGCGAGCTCCACGTCTTCTGGCCGTTGAGCAGCCAGCCGCCGTCGGTGCGGGTCGCGGTCGCGCGCAGGGACGCGAGGTCGCTGCCCGCGCCCGGCTCCGACCACGCCTGGGCCCAGATCACCTCGCCGGAGGCCATCGAGGGCAGGACGCGGGCGAGCTGCTCGGGCGTGCCGTGCCGGAACAGGGTGGGCGCGAGCAGGTTGATGCCGTTCTGGCTGACCCGCCCCGGCGCCCCGGCCGCGTAGTACTCCTCCTCGAAGACGAGCCACTCCAGCGGGGAGGCGTTCCTGCCGCCGTACTCCTCGGGCCACGACACCACCGACAGGCGGGCCTCGTGCAGCTCGCGCTCCCAGGCGCGGTGGGCGGCGAAGCCCTCCTCGGTCTCCAGGGACGGCAGGGGAGCGGCGGGGACGTGCTCGCGGAGCCAGGCGCGCACCTCGGCGCGGAACGGCTCCACCGGCGAGAGGTCAAGATCCATCGGCGGCCGCCTTCATGCTCTTGGGGTCCATCCCGGCCAGGGAGTCGGCCGAGGTCTCGGCGTTGTGGGCGTGGGCGAGGTGGTGCAGGCCGAAGACGGAGTCCATCCCGGCGTGCATGCCCTGCAGGTCCTCGGCCTGGTTGACCGCCTTCTTGGTCAGCGCCAGGCCCATCCGCGGCATGGCGGCGATCTTCTCGGCCAGTGCGAACGTCTCGGTCTCCAGGTCGTCGCGCGGCACGACCCGGTTGACCATCCCCACCTCGTACGCGCGCCTGGCCGGCATCCGGTCGCCGGTGAACAGGAACTCCTTGGCGATCCTGGGCGGCATGACCCAGGGATGGGCGAAGTACTCCACGCCGGGGATGCCCATGCGTACGACGGGGTCGGCGAAGAACGCGTCGTCGGAGGCGACGATCAGGTCGCAGACCCAGGCGAGCATGAGCCCGCCCGCGATGCACGCGCCCTGCACCATGGCGATCGTCGGCTTGGGGATCTCCCGCCACCGCCGGCACATGCCCAGGTAGACCTCGGACTCCCGGGCGAAGCGGCTCTCGGCGCCCTCCTTGCCGACGTGGTCCCACCACAGGCCCGCCTTGCGCTCGAACGAGACGTGGGCGTCCCTGCCCGGCGTGCCGATGTCGTGCCCGGCCGAGAAGTGCCTGCCCTCGCCGGCCAGCACGATCACCTTGACCTCGTCGTCGGCCGCCGCCCGGTAGAAGGCCTCGTCCAGGGCGTACGTCATCGCCGAGTTCTGCGCGTTGCGGTACTCCGGGCGGTTCATGGTGACCACCGCCAGGGGCCCGCGGCGCTCGTAACGCACCACTGTCATGCGACCCTCGCATTCTTTCTAACAACTATTTGATAGAGTAAATCACGAGTCGTACGGTGAGGAGAGGGTGGGCATGCCGACCTACGTGACCGGTCACGGTCTGCTGCGCGACCGGGTGGCGGTGGTGACCGCCGCGGCCGGCACCGGCATCGGGGGCGCCTGCGCCCGGCGCATGCTGGAGGAGGGCGCGCTGGTCGTCGTCAGCGACGCCCACGAGCGCCGGCTCGGCGAGAGCCTGGCCGTCCTGGAGCAGGAGTTCGGCGCGGACGCGGTGATCGCCGTGCCCTGCGACGTCACCTCGGAGGAGCAGGTCCAGAACCTGTTCGCGGCCGCGGAGGAGCGGTTCGGGCCTGTCGACGTGGTCGTCAACAACGCCGGTCTCGGCGGCACGGCGAGGCTCGCCGAGATGACCGACGAGCAGTGGAGCCGGGTGCTCGACGTCACGCTGAACGGCACCATGCGCTGCACCCGCGCCGCGCTGACGCGCATGCAGCCGCGGGGCCGGGGCGTGATCGTGAACAACGCCTCGGTGATCGGCTGGCGGGCCCAGGAGGGCCAGGCGCACTACGCGGCGGCCAAGGCCGGCGTCATGGCGCTGACCAGGTGCGCGGCGATCGAGGCGGCGCCGTACGGCGTGCGGGTCAACGCCGTCGCCCCCTCGCTGGCCATGCACCCGCACCTGGCGAAGGTCACGACCGAGGAACTGCTGGCCGAACTGACCAGGAAGGAGGCCTTCGGCCGCCACGCGGAACCATGGGAAGTCGCCAACGTTATCGTCTTCCTCGCGAGCGACTACTCCTCCTACATGACCGGAGAGGTCGTCTCGGTCTCCAGCCAGCACCCCTGAGAGGTCGGACTTTCCCATGAGCCCACGACGCAGAGACGCAGAGAGCACCGCGGCCGCCCGTGCCGAGCGGCGGGCCGAGCTGCTGGCCACCGCGGCCGAGGTGTTCGCGTCACGGGGCTACGCGGCCACGACGGTCCGCGAGGTGGCGGAGGCCGCCGACATGCTCGGCGGCAGCCTCTACTACCACTTCGACTCCAAGGAGTCGATGGTCGACGAGATCCTGTCGGCCTTCCTCACCGAGATGTGGGCGGCGTACGACAAGGTGACCGGCTCCGGCCTCGGCGCGCGGGAGACGTTCGAGGCGCTGATCGTGGAGTCCTTCCGCACCATCCACCGGCACCGCCCGGCCGTCGTGATCTACCAGAACGAGTCCAAGCACCTCGCGACGAACCCGCGCTTCTCCTACCTGACCGAGTCGCAGCGGCGCTTCCGCGAGATGTGGCTGTCGGTGCTCGACCGCGGCGTCACCGACGGCGTCTTCCGGGCCGACCTCGACACCGGCCTCATCTACCGCTTCATCCGCGACACCGTGTGGCTGGCCGCGAGCTGGTACCGCGGTGACGGCCCGCTGCCGGCCGAAGAGATCGCCCGGCAGTACATAGCGATGGTCCTGGAAGGGATCCTGACAACAACCTGAGGAGTTGTGCGATGGCGGAGGCATACATCGTCGAGGCGGTGCGCACCCCCGTGGGCAGGCGCGGCGGAGGCCTTTCCGGCGTCCACCCCGCCGACCTGGGCGCGCACGTGCTGACCGAGCTCATGAAGCGCTCGGGTGTGGACCCGGCCGCGGTGGAGGACGTGGTCTTCGGCTGCCTGGACACGGTGGGCCCGCAGGCCGGCGACATCGCCCGCACCTGCTGGCTGGCCGCCGGGCTGCCCGAGGAGGTGCCGGGCGTGACCGTCGACCGGCAGTGCGGCTCCTCCCAGCAGGCCGTCCACTTCGCCGCGCAGGCGGTGATGTCCGGCACGAGCGACCTCGTCGTGGCCGGCGGCGTGCAGAACATGTCGCAGATCCCGATCGCCTTCGCCTCGCGCGGCGCCGCCGACTCCCTCGGCTTCACCGAGGGTCCGTACGCCGGCTCCCGTGGCTGGCAGGCCAGGTACGGCAAGCAGGACGTGTCGCAGTTCCGCGGCGCCGAGATGATCGCCAGGGACTGGGACATCTCCCGCGAGGACATGGAGGCGTTCGCCTTCGAGTCGCACCAGCGGGCGATCCGGGCGATCGACGAGGGCCGGTTCGACAGGGAGATCGCCCCTCTGGAGGGGGTCACCGCCGACGAGGGCCCCCGCCGGGACACCTCGCCGGAGAAGATGGCGGGCCTGAAGACCCTGGAGGAGGGCGGGCGGCTGACCGCCGCCGTCGCCTCGCAGATCTCCGACGGCGCGGCCGCTCTGCTGATCGCCTCGGAGGCCGCGGTGAAGGCGCACGGCCTGCGGCCCCGGGCCCGGATCCACCACCTGTCGGCCCGCGGCGAGGACCCCATCCGGATGCTGTCCGCGCCGATCCCCGCCACGGCGTACGCGCTGAAGAAGACCGGCATGTCGATCGGCGACATGGACGTCGTCGAGATCAACGAGGCGTTCGCGTCGGTTGTGCTGGCCTGGCTCAAGGAGACCGGCGCGGACCACGCCCGGGTCAACCCCAACGGCGGCGCGATCGCGCTCGGCCACCCGCTCGGCGCGACCGGCGCCCGGCTGATGACCACCCTGCTCCACGAGCTCGAGCGCACCGGCGGCAGGTACGGCCTGCAGACGATGTGCGAGGGCGGCGGCCAGGCCAACGTGACCGTCATCGAGCGTCTCTAGTCCGGGCTCCCGGGCTCGCGGCCGTCCGGCGCGGGCAGGTGGAACACCAGTGAGTGCCCCGGGCTGTCGACCACGTCGACCAGGGCGAGCCGGAAGGTCCGCGTGCCGAGGCCGGGAGCCGTGATCGTGCGGGGCCGCAGCCGCGGGCCGTGGACGTGCCGCTCGCCCCACCAACGACGGAACTCGGGGCTGGCCTCCCGCAGACCGGCCACCAGCGCGCTCATCCTCGCGTCGCCCGCCAGCAGCGGGTAGGCGGTGCGCAGCCGGGCGACGACGTCGAGGGCGTCGTCGGCCCAGCCGGGCAGCCGTCGCCTCGCCTCGGGTTCCGTCAGCAGCCACCACAGCATGTTCCTGCGTGAGTCCGGCAGCCGCCCGAAGTCCGTGTACCACTCCGCGGCCGCCCGGTTCCACGCCACGACGTCGCCGTACCGGTTGCCCGCGTAGAGGGGCCAGGGACCCTGACCGGCGGCCTCGACCAGCCGTACGACGAGGTCGTCGCCCATGACCGGCCCGTCCACGGCGCCGGGCCGGGTGCGCGCGAGCCGGTGGACGTAGCGGCGCTCGTCCTCGCTGAGACCGAGCACGCGGGCCAGGCTGTCGAGCACCTGGGGCGAGGGGTTGATGTCACGGCCCTGCTCCAGGTAGGTGTACCAGGTCGGGCTGAGGCCGGCGAGCACCGCGACCTCCTCGCGCCGCAGGCCCTTCGTCCGGCGGTGGGGGCCCACCGGCAGGCCCATTTCCTCCGGCGCCACCCGGGCCCGCCGGTCGCGCAGGAAACGCGCCAGCTCGCGCCTGTTGTCGTGCCCGTCCTCGCCGCCCATCCCACCCCCGCCGGTCGCCCGCGTCGCTCCATCATCGCGAACCGGCCCGCCCGGCAGAAGAGGCCGGCGCGCCCCACCACCGGTCCGGCACGGTGAGCACCGCGGCGGCCGCGGCCAGCGCCCCGAGGCAGACCAGGCTCGCCGCGAACGCCCTGCCGTACGTCGCGGGGGAGGGATCGCCGCCGAGGACGCCGAAGAAGACGATCCCGATCACCGCCACGCCGAGCGCCCCGGCCATCTGCTGGACCGTGGACAGCACGCCGGAGGCCGAACCCGCGTCGCCGGGGCCGACGCCGGACAGCGCCTGCGACAGCAGCGGGGCGCCGACCATGCCGATCCCCGCTCCGGCCACGGCCATCAGCGCCTCGTACAGCGGGAGGTTCACCCCCGAGCCGGCGTTCCGGGTGACCAGCGCGAGACAGCCCTCCCCGGCGACGACGAGGAGCGCGCCGGCCGTGAGCGTACGGCGGCCCAGCAGGCGGGTGAACCTCGCGGCGTTCGCCGAGGTGGCGAAGAAAGCCACGCCCATCGGGAGGAACACCAGGCCGGCCCCGAGAGGGGAGCGGCCCAGCCCGTCCTGCACGTACAGCGCGATGACGAGCATGAACGAGGCCATGCCGCCGTAGACCGCGAGCACGGTGGCCAGGCCGGCCGTGAACGACCGGGACCGGAACAACGACGGCTCGACCAGCGGGGCGCCGCCGGCCCGCGACAGGCGCACCTGCTGGACCGCGAACAGGGCGAACATCGCCGCGCTCGCCGCCAGCGACGCGAAGGTCCAGCCCGGCCACCCCTCCTGCCTGCCCTCCACGAGCGGCACCAGCAGGAGCAGCAGCGCCGGCACGACGAGGACCACACCCGCCAGGTCGAGGGTCCGCGCGGTCTCGGAGCGCGACTCGGGCACCAGCCGCAGCAGGAGCAGCGTGACCGCGCCGACGGGCAGGTTCACCAGGAAGCAGGCGCGCCAGCCCAGGCCGAGCACGTCCGCCGCGATGAGCAGGCCGCCGAGGACCTGCCCGCCGACGGTGGCCAGGCCGAGCGCGGCGCCGTACCCCGCGAACGCCCTGGGCCGGTCGTCGCCCGTGTAGGTGACGGTGATGACGGACAGGACCTGCGGGAACATCAGCGCCGCCGCGACTCCCTGCAGGACGCGGGCGGCCAGGAGCATCACCGGGCCCGTCGCCAGACCGCACAGGGCCGACGCGACGGTGAAGGAGGCCAGGCCGATCGCGAACACCCTGCGCCTGCCGTACAGGTCGCCGAGACGGCCGCCCGTGATCAGGCCCGACGCGTACGCCATGCCGTATCCGGCGACCACGAACTGGATCTGCGCGTCGGTGGCGCGCAACTCGGCCTGGGCCGAGGGGATGGCGACGTTCACGATGAAGAAGTCGAGGATCGTCATGAACGTGCCGACGAGGATCACCGGGAGGGCGAGCCAGCGGCGGCGCCCCCGCACGGCGGTCCCGGCCGGTTCCGTTGCGAGAGAGGACATGCTTCGTCTCCTGGTCGTGGTGGAGGGTCCCGGCCAGAGCCTCTCCGGCCACGGCGGGGAGGGCCAGAATCGGCCGATGCCGGTATCGCGAGTGCCACCTTCCGCGACGCCCGTCTCGGGCCGTGCGGCGCCGATTCCGGGGCGCGGCGCCCGGCGCGGTAACCTCAACCGTCCACCGCTGTTTGGGAGCCCGGATGGCCTGCACGCACGACCGCACCACGACGACCCGCGCCCGCACCCGCGCCGCCGGGGTGATGTGGCGATGAGCGCCGTCACGGGTGAGGCGGCGCGCCGCCGCACGTTCGCGGTGATCAGTCACCCGGACGCCGGAAAGTCCACGATGACCGAGGCGCTCGCCCTGCACGCCTCGGCGATCACCCAGGCGGGAGCCGTGCACGGCAAGGCGGGCCGGCGGGGCGTGACGTCCGACTGGATGGAGATGGAGCGGGCCCGCGGCATCTCCATCACCTCGGCCGCGCTGCGCTTCGACTACCGCGGCCACGTGTTCAACCTGGTGGACACCCCCGGCCACGCGGACTTCTCCGAGGACACCTACCGGGTTCTGGCCGCGGTCGACTGCGCGGTCATGCTGCTCGACGCGGCCAAGGGCATGGAGCCGCAGACCATGAAGCTGTTCGAGGTCTGCCGCCACCGCCGCATCCCGGTCATCACGTTCGTCAACAAGTGGGACCGGCCGGGCCGGGAGCCGCTGGAACTGCTCGACGAGATCGAGGAGCGCACCGGCCTGCGTCCCACGCCCGTCACCTGGCCGATCGGCGCCGCCGGGAACTTCCACGGCGTGGTCGACCGGCTGGAGGGCCGCGCGGTCCGCTACACCCGCACCCCCGGTGCGCCACGAAGGCGCTGGAGACCGAGTTGACCCCCGAGCAGGCCGCCGCCGAGCTCGGGGCCGACTGGGCCCGCGCGGGGGAGGAGGCCGACCTGCTCGCCGCGATCGGCGCCGAGCACGACCAGAAGGCGTTCGAGGCGCACGAGTCCACGCCGGTGCTGTTCGGCGCGGCGCTGTCCAACTTCGGCGTGGCCCGGCTGCTGGACGTGCTCGTCGACCTCGCCCCCGCCCCGGCGCCCCGGGCGGACGTCGAGGGCGCGGTCCGGCCGCTGGACGCGCCGTTCGCCGGCCTGGTGTTCAAGGTGCAGGCCAACATGGACCCCGCCCACCGCGACCGCATCGCGTTCGTCCGGGTCTGCTCCGGCCGGTTCGAGCGCGGCATGGTGCTCACCCACGCCGCCACCGGCCGCCCCTTCGCCACGAAGTACGCCCAGTCGGTTTTCGGCCAGGAGCGCGCCACCATCGACGAGGCGTACCCGGGAGACGTGGTCGGGCTGGTGAACGCCACCGCGCTGCGGCCCGGGGACACGCTCTACGAGGGGAAGCCGGTGGAGTTCCCGCCCATCCCCAGCTTCGCCCCCGAGCACTTCGCCGTCGCCCGGTCCCGGAGCACCGCCAAGGCCAAGCAGTTCCGCCGCGGCATCGACCAGCTCGACGGCGAGGGCGTGATCCAGGTGCTCCGCTCCGACCTGCGCGGCGACCAGGCCCCCCGTGCTCGCGGCGGTCGGCCCCATGCAGTTCGAGGTCGTGCAGCACCGCCTGGCCACCGAGTTCGGTGCGGAGATCGTCCTCGACCGGCTGGAGTACACCCTCGCCCTCCGCACCGACGCCGAGTCCGCGGAGGTGCTGCGGCGCCAGCGCGGCGCTGAGGTGCTGGTCCGCAGCCGCGACCAGGCCCTGCTCGCCGTGTTCACCGACCAGTGGCGCATGCGCTCCATCCAGCGCGAGCACGAGGGCCTGACCCTCGAACCGCTCATCGCCGGCCAGGGACTCCCCGGCCCGTCCGCCTAAGGGACCAGTGACGCCCGGTCAGCCGGACAGGGCCAGCATCAGGTCGGCGGCGGTGGGACGTTCGTGTGGCTCCTTGTGCAGGGCGGCGGCGAGCGGACTCCGCAGGGCGGCGGGCACGGGGCCCAGGTCGGGCGAATGCTCCATGATCTGCTGGGAGACCGCGAAGACCGAGGGGCCGTCGAACGGCAGCCTGCCGGTGGCGGCGTAGTACATCGTGCTGCCCCAGCTGAACACGTCGGAGGCCGGTCCGACCTGCTGCCCGAGCACCTGCTCCGGCGACATGAAGGCCGGTGTCCCTTTGGTCCCGGCGCTCGTGGTGAGCCGGTCCATCGCCTTCGCGACGCCGAAGTCGATGACGCGCGGCCCGTCGGCTCCGAGCAGCACGTTGCCGGGTTTGAAGTCCCGGTGGACGATGCCCGCGTTGTGGATTCCGCGCAGCGCCGCCAGCGTCGAGATGGACAGCCTGGTGAGGCCGTCGGGATCGCGCGGCCCCTGCTCCCGCACGAGCCGCTCCAGAGAGGGGCCGTGCACGTACTCGCTCACGATGTACGCCAGGTCGCCCTGGACGCCGACGTCGATGACGCGGGCGGTGGCGAACGACGGCACGCGCCGGGCGGCCAGCGCCTCCCTGACGAAGGCGTCCCGCTCGCTCGAGTCAGGTCCGACCCTGACGTGCAGGATCTTGACCGCCACCTGTTTGCCGTCCGGCGCCTGGCCCAGGTAGACCGTCCCCTGCCCGCCCTCGCCGACCTTCGTCAGCAGCGCGTACGGCCCCACCCAGGCCATGGCCGAGGCCTGGCCGAGGGCCGGCTGCGGGCCGGAGGAAGGCATGCCGAACGAGGGCGCCCCGAAGGAGGGCGATCCCGGGGAGTGCGGCAGCGGCGGGGCCGGGGCGCCGTACGCCGGCGGGTACGTAGACGGTGCCGGCGCCGGTGTGGTGACATGCGGGAACACCTTGCCGCGCAGCAGGAAGGCATGGACCGTGCCTCCCGCCCACATCGTGCCGAACCAGACGTAGGCGGTGAGGGTGTTCCGCCAGTCGTCGCTCGGCACGCCCGTCAGCAGGTTGGCCACGACCATGAAGGCGATCAGCCCGAGGGAGTAGCAGACGGCGCCGAGGGTGAGGCCCCGCCTCCTCAGCCGGCCCGCTGCGAAGCCGATGACGAAGGGCGTGCCGAGCCCGCAGGTGAGCAGAGGCACGAGCGCCCACAACACACTTTTGCCCGACCGTTTTCGTCCCGACCTGCGGGTGTGGAGTGGCTGGTGCGGGCCGGGGAGCATGATTCACCATGATAAGTGATCACAATGTCGGGAATCAGCGCCGGGGCCGCGCGGGAGATGAGCGAGAGGCTGGTTGCGGCCGGCTTCGGCGGCCTGTTCGATGGCACCTGCGACTCGAATGATCTGACAGTCCCGGGGAGGCGCGGGTGACCCTCATCGCCGGCAGGTACACGCTCGACCCGGCGCGCGCGGCGGGGGCGGCATGGGGCGACGTCTGGGGCGCCGTCGACGAGAGACTCGGGCGCCGGGTGGCCATCAAGTTCGTGCGGTTCCCCGACGACGTCCGTGACCAGAGGTGGGAGGCCCGTTTCCGCCACGAGGCCACGATCATGGCGAGGCTGTCCCACCCGGGCACGCCCGCCGTCCACGACATCGGGGCGTATGACGACCCGCTGCGTGGACGGCGGCAGTTCATCGTCATGGAGTACGTGGAGGGGGCGGGGCTCGACGACGTCCTGGCCGAGATCGGGCCTCTGCCCGTCGGATGGGTGGCGTCGATCGGCGCGCAGGTGGCCGCGGTGCTCGACGCCGCGCACGCCAGGGGGATCCTGCACCGCGACCTCAAGCCGGCCAACCTGATGCTGCGCACGGACGGCTCGGTCCAGGTGGTCGACTTCGGGCTCGCGGTCATGCACGATCCCGCGCTGACGAAGCTGACCCGCACCGGCGAGGTGCTCGGCACCGAGTCGTACATGTCGCCCGAGCAGGTGCGCCAGGAGGAGCCCACCCCCCGTAGCGACCTGTACGCGCTGGGCTGCGTGCTGCACGAACTGCTGACCGGCCGGACGCTGTTCGGCGGCCCGACCGTCTTCAGCGTGATGCGGCAGCAGGTGAGCGTCCCGGCCGCGCCTGCGGCCCGGTGGCGGACCGGCGTGCCGGCCGCACTGGACGAGCTGCTGCTGTCGATGCTGGCCAAGGACCCCGGGGACCGGCCGGCGAGCGCGCGGGAGGTCCACGACCGGCTCATGCCGTACCTGTCGGAGACCGCGCCCGCTCCCGGGGCTTCACCTCACCCGCGCCGAGCCCGGCCCGGATGTACGCCGCGGCGGCCGGCCGTACCGGCACTGGCGGCACCGCGGCGAGGCCCGGCGGACGCTGACCCGCCTGCTCGGCGACCTGACCGCACTCTACGGCCCCGGCCACCCCGGCCACCGAGCGCGTACGCGAGATCCTGGCCGGCCTGTAGGCCGTCACGTCACCCGGGCGCCGCGAACAGGGCCTCAGCCTCGGCGATCGCGCGGGTGAGGGTCTGCGGGTCCGGCCGCAGCGCCGCCACGATCGCGTCGACGCCGCGCAGACCGGCCCGCAGCAGCAGCCGCTTCTCGTTGGTGACCCATTCCCCTCGGGCGGCGAGGACCGCGTGGGCCGTCTGCATGGCGGCGGTGGCGAGGGCGCCGGCGACCTCGGTGGCCAGACCGCGCGCGGCGTAGGCGGATCTGGCGTACTGGAGGGTCATGGCCGCCCGGTCCCGCCACATCGGCGGGGCCGACCTCCGCAGGGGCTCCGGGTAGCCGGGCCGGGGCAGTGCACCGCGCAGGACCCGGTTGACGGCCAGCTCGGCCACCACCAGGTAGCTGGGAATGCCCGCGAGATGGAACATCAGCGGCTCCCAGTGGAAGCGGCCCCGCTCGGCCTCGGCGAGCTCGTGCTCGACGACGTCGAGGTCGCGGTAGTGCACGTCGGCGCGGCGGCCGTCGATGGTCAGCCACGCGCCGCCGTTGAAGACGCCGCCGCCCCAGCCGCCGATCTCGGAGACCTCGCCCTCCCAGCCGACGGCACGCAGGCCGGCCGGGTCGAAGGGGCCGCGGTAGTAAAGGGCGAAGTCCCAGTCGCTGCCGGGCGCGTGGGTGCCCTGCGCGCGGGAGCCGCCGAGGGTGACGGCCCGTACGCCCGGCAGGGCGGCGAGGCGGTCGGCGACGTGGTCGAGGAACGCCTGGTCGTTCATGGAGATGCCGTTTCTCGTGAGACGTGGAAGGACAGGCGACATCGAGGCCGGAGCAGCGCTCCAACGGCCTCGTCCGGACGGGAAACCCACGTCGTCACTTCACGCCCCTGATGTTACCTGTCGAGCGGTCCATCGCTCGACGCCCTGCCCGGAGCAGCGACCCGCCCCGTGCGTTTTCCCGATGCCGCATGGTGATGCGATGACAAACACCGTTAAGTGGGGAAAATCGCGGTAAAAGACGGGAGGCGCCTTGACGACGATCGTGCATGCCCATGACGGACGGACGCTCGCAGTCGAGGAGAGAGGTGAACTGGAGGGGACCCCGGTGTTCCTGCTGCACGGCACGCCCGGCAGCAGGCTGGGGCCCTGCCCGCGGGCCTCGGTGCTGTACCGGCTCGGGGTCAGGCTCATCACCTACGATCGGCCCGGATACGGCCTGTCCGACCGCAGGATCGGCAGGACGGTGGCGGACGTCGCCGAGGACGTGGCGGCCATCGCCGACGCGCTGGGGATCGGCTGCTTCGCCGTGATCGGGCGTTCCGGGGGCGGCCCGCACGCCCTGGCCTGCGCGGCGCTGCTGCCCGACCGCACCACGCGGGTGGCCGCGCTGGTCCCGCTGGCACCTCCCGGGGCCGAGGGACTGGACTGGTTTCACGGCATGACGGAGTCGAACGTCGCCGAGTACACGGCGGCCCAGACGGGCTACCACGCGATGATGGACCTGCTCTCTCCGGCGGTGGAGCGGATCAGGGAGGATCCGACGCGGCTGGTGCCGGCGCTCGACGACGACCTGCCCGAGCCCGACCGCCATGTCATCGCGGACATCGGGATCCGCACCATGCTGGCCGACAATTTCGCCGAGGCCGTACGGCGCTCGGCGGCGGGCTGGGTGGACGACGCGGTCGCGTTCAGCTCACCCTGGGGTTTCGAGCCGGAGAGCATCTCCGTACCGACGCTGCTGTGGCACGGCGGAGCGGACGTCTTCTCCCCTGTGGGCCACTCCCGATGGCTGGGCCAGCGGATCCCCGGCGCGAGGGTGGTGATCCAGGAGGGCGCGGCCCATTTCGGTGCGATCCAGGTCCTGCCGGATGTGCTCACCTGGCTGTCGGCGGCCTGACATCAGAACGGCTGGGGTTCGAGGTCCCTGTTGATGCGCCGCCACTCCTTCAGGTGGCCCAGGGTCGGATGGGATTCGCCGAGGACCCTGCCGAGGACGGGCAGCAGGCGGTCCCTGATCCGTTCGGCCTGCGCGACCTGTCCCGCCGACCACAGCGTCACGGCGAGGTTGGCCTCGCACGCGAGCGTGTCCGGATGGAGGTCGCCGAGCTTCACCCGCAGGGCCTCCAGGGTGCGCCGTTCCAGCCGCTCGGCTTCGTCGCGCCGTCCCTCCTCTCCGAGGCAGTTCGCCAGGTTGATCGCCGCGGAGAGCGTGAACGGATGGTCCGGGCCCAGGTTGGCGCCCAGCCCGTCGTGGGTCGCGACGGCGACGGCGGTCGCACGGTCCAGCTCTCCGGACCCGCGCAGGTAGATCGCCAGGTTGTTCATCGCGATCAGAGTGCCCGGGTGGTTGTCGCCCAGGGTCTGCCGGTAGATGTGCACGATCCTGCCGGCCAGCTCGTGGGCTCCGGCCTTGTCGCCGAGCGCCGACATGCAGCAGGCGAGCTCCAAGGTCGCGGCCAGCGCGTCGGGAGTGCCCGCGTAACGCTGCCGGTACCGCTCTTCGGTCTCCTTCGCCAGCTCCCACGCCTCCTGCTGCTCGCCGGCTCTGCGGAGTGACACCGCCAAGCTCTTGGCCGCCCTGAGGGTGTCGACGAACGCCTCGCCGAGCGACTCCCGGTAGTGCTGAAGGGTGGTGCGCAACAGGTCCACCGACTCCCGGTAGAGGCCGATCTCGCGCAGGTCGCGGGCGAGGTGGGCGGCGGAGAACAACGTGTAGGGATGGTTCACCCCGAGCACCCTGGTCCGCCGCTGCAGGGTGTCCTGGTCGAGGTCGCGGGCACTGACGGCGTCGCCGACCAGCCGGTAGCACAGCGCCAGGTTGTTCGCGGAGGCGAGAGTGCGCGGATGGTCCTCACCGAACAGCGTCTTCCACCGCTGGTAGGTGACCCGGTCCATCTCCAGCGAGCTCTCGTACTCCCCGAGCCCCCGCAGGTCGGCGGCGAGGCCGCCCGCCGTCAGCAGCGTGTGCGGGTGCCTGTCCCCGACCACCTGGAGTTGCTGCTCGCGAACCCACATGTCGAGGTCCCTGGCCTCCTCGTACTTCCCCTGCGAACGTTTCACGTTGGCCACGTTGAACAGCAGGTGGAGGCGCTGCCTGTCGTGCTGGCCGAACTCCTCCTCCCAGAAGTTCGCGAGCCGTTCGCCGAGGGCCAGGGCGCTGTCGAAGTCGCCGCGTTTCCACAGGTATCGCACGCGGTCGGTGAGGAGCTGCCGGGTCTCCTCCTCGGTGCACTCCGTGGCACGGGACGGCTGCAGATGCTGCCAGATCAGGTCGTAGCGGATCCAGTTCTCCGGGTCGTCCACGTCGCCCTGGCGGGGGCGCGCGCCGACGAGGATGCGGTGCACCGCGTGGCAGGCCTTCTCCTGCTCCTCCTGCGGCATCTGGCTGCGGATCACCGACTGCACCAGACGGTGCACCTGGATCGTGTTGTTGCCCTGGTCCACCTTCGCGAGGGCGAACCTGCCGATCTCCTGGATGACGCGGCCGAGCACGAGCTTCTCGCGCAGCGTGTCGTCGTACGGCAGCAGCGACTCCACCATCTCGTCGCTGTAGAGGAGCTGCATCGAGATGGGCTCGGGGGCGAAGAAGGCACACAGTTGGAGCAGCCGCACCGACGCGGGGGAGCTCTCCTGGAGCTGGGTCAGGGAGAGGTTCCACGTCACGGCCACGGGGTGCGGGTAGTCCGCCGGCTGGTTCAGAGACGAGAGCACGCGCGCCGCCTCGGTGTCGAGCTGCTCCAGCAGCGTCGCCGCCGGGAGGCCGGTTTCGGCGAGCCAGGCCGCGGCCTGTTCGACCGCGAGCGGCAGGTTGCCCAGGGCCTCCGCCACCCGGCGGGCGTCCTCGGCGGCCAGTCCCGGCACCCGGCGGCCGAGGTGTTCCAGGCTCTCCTCCTGGCTGAAGACGTCGACCTCAAGGGGGGCCGCCACCGTCGACCACGCCTGGTTGCGCGAGGTGATCATGACGTGCCCCGACGAACCGCCGGGAAAGAAGTCCCGCAGGTCCTCAGGATCCCCCGCGTTGTCGAAGATCAGGAGCCAGCGGCCGTACGGCCGGCCCAGGCGCAGCGCCTCGCGCACGGCGGAGACCACCTCGGCGATGTTGTCGGCCACCGGGATGCGCAGCTGCCGCGCCAGCTCCTCGAAGGCCGAGTTGATCCGCTCGGGATCCTCCGAGGAGATCCACCAGACGAGGTCGTAGTCGGCGCGGAAGCGGTGGGCGTACTCCAGCGCCACCTGGGTCTTGCCGACCCCGCCGAGGCCGTACAGCGCCTGCGGCAGCACGACCGCCGAACTGCCGCCGACGAGCTGGTCGCGCAGCCGGTCGAGCACCAGCCCGCGCCCGGTGAAGGCGGCGTTGCGCGCCGGGACGTTCCAGACGGCGGGCTCACTGCCCGGGAAGCGGGCGCCGAGCCCTCCGGTGTCGAGCGCCGGCCCGTCCTCGGCGCGGCCGAAGGCCCGCAGCACGGTCTCGGCCGCGGCGTGCTCGGAGATCCTGGTGAGGTCGGCGAGCGCCCGGTCGCCGAACGGTGAGGGGAACCGCGACTCCGAAACGCGCAGCGGGACGACCTCGCCGCGGCCCGATGCCTCCGGCCCGGTCAGCCGCTGCCACACCTCCTCCCCGCGGGACGCGCGGATGTAGGCGCCCGAGAGCACGACGACCGTCCGCAGGCCCTCGCCGCCGAGCTCCAGCGCCTCGTCGGTGTCGACGCCGCGCAGCTTCACCCGGTAGCCGTACCGGTCGAGCAGGGCGGCGATCCAGTCGGCCCACATCCGGTCCTCGGAGGCGTAGCTGAGGTACACGTCGGCCTGGTGAGCGGGGTGCCGGCGAGTGAACGCGTCCAGGTGGCGAAGCCGCAGCGACTCCTCCATCTGCGGGAAGGACGTGACCTCGCCTTCGGTGATCACACCGGTCAGGCGCTCGAACGCGGCCAGCATCGAGGTCGGCCGGTTCGGCTCGTCGCCGAACGTCGCCAGGATCTCCTCGAAGGCGTAGAAGGGCGTGTACGGGATCTCCACCGCGCCCCAATACTGGTCGGCCTCCTCCTGGCTCATGCCACGGGGGAACTTGTCGAACCGCCGCTTGGCCAGGCTCCGGCCCGCGTCGCACTTCTCCTTCTCGCCCATCTCCACGCGCATCGGCACGGGCAGGACGCGGATGTTGCGGTCTCCGTAGCGGTCGTCGATGTGCCGTGCCACCGACGAGGTGCCCTCGATGCCCTGGTCCGAGAGGGTGAAGCAGGCGACGAGCACATCGGGCAACTGCACGGTGCAGATCTCCGCGATGTCGCTCAGGCCGGTGCGGCTGTCGATGAGCGTGTAGTCGTAGCAGGCCTTCATGTCGTCGCGCAGCGCGTCGAAGAACTGCCCGCCGCCCTGTCGCTCGTAGAAGGTGTCCCAGTCGAACCCGGAGACGAGCGAGGAGTAGTCGCGGTTCTGCCGGCCGGCCGAGAGGAAGTCGAGCGTGCCCTCACCGGGGAAGTCGAAGTCGAGGGAGACGGCGTGCGGTTCGACTCGCGCGTACTGCCGGTGCCAGTCGCGCGGCCTCGCCGCCTGCTTCATCGCCGCCCACTGATAGGTGGTGATGAGGTCGATGACTCCGGAGGTGGTGGTCACCACCCCGCTGTCGAGAAAGGGGCGGAAGAACTTGTGCAGGCCGGGCGACTCCAGGTCCCAGTCGACGACGAGCACGCGCTTGCCTGCGCTCGCGAGGACCCACGCCGTGTTCGCCAGCGCCATCGTCCGCCCCGTACCGCCCTTGTACGAGTAGAAGGTGACGATCCGGCCCTCGCTCATGTCGCTACTCCTCCGGCCCGATAAGCCTGGGTCTGTCGACTCTCGCGCCCTCCGGCGGGTAGGCGGGGGCGTGCTTGAAGTACTGCTGTGTCGCCTTGTGCAACGCGTCGGGCAGCAGACTCCGGAAAGCCTCCAGGCTCGGCACCTCGGGTGACGCCGCGGGCTCCGACAGCTTGTGCCCGAGCGCCTCCCTCAGGCAGCCCTTGAGCCGGGGCTCGTGCTCCACGGTCTCGGGGTCGTCCCGGTTCCACGGCACCATCACGGTGATCCACTGCCGCCCCGGCCGGTTCACCCCGCGCAGCGCCTCCTGACAGCCGGCCTGGGAGGTCGCCCAGGGATCGACCAGCATCACACCCGGCGCGTTCGGCGCCTCGGCCTCCAGCGTCCGGCCGTGGTCCTCCAGCGTGCCCACGTCCGGGAGGAAGCCGCGGGAACGGGCGACCTCGGCGGCGCAGTCGGCCAGGGGCCGCATGCCGTTGCGGCTGCGGTACGGGTCCCACTCGTACGCGGTGCGCCCGTAATGGTAGGGATCCCGGCCGTCGGGAAGATGCCGCAGGTCGGGGGCGACGACGGTGACGGTCACCGGCCGCTCCGGCGTGTGGTCGGCGAACGCGCTCGGCACGGTGGTGTAGTCGCGGATCTTGCCGTACGGCATGGGCGAGGTCTCGGCCACCTCGATGATCCGCTGCGCGAGCCCCAGCGTCGCCGTCTGGTACTGGCTCCGGTACTTGCTGAGCTTCATGATTCCGTAGAAGCCCTCCTCGGCGTAGCGGGTGCCGAGGTCCGCGTGGTTGAACTGGATGGCCTGGGCCGCCCGGGGGAGTGTCATCGTGCGCATCGGGGCCCAGATGGCGGGCACGATCGCCGCGGGCCCGGTGTGCCCGGGAACCCGTTCCAGGAAGGCCGCCCACTCCTTCCCGCAGTGCTCGCTCTCGAAGTATCGAGGCGAATACAGCGGGACGAAAACCCGGCAACTGGATAGGCGCTCAGAGAGCATTTGGGGCCAGTTGTCCCCGGTGCGTAATTCTCTGTCCATATATCCGGCCGCGCCGGGGGGCACTCTGGTCAGGTGCATGATGTGCTCGCAGAGCACCTTGAACAGCTTCTCCACCCATTGGTTGGGATCGCCGCCGTCCGCCGGATCGTACGGGGGAACGTGCGCGTAACTGAGGAAGAAGTACGGCCCTGGGGGTTGAGCGGGCGTGTGTGGATTCGCCATTCGCCTCCTTCCCGGATTTCACTATAGGAACGAGGTCTATGTCAGGAAAGTGCCGCTGCCGGGAAATGCCAGGACGATGGGTCAGCGCCGCAGGGCCGCGGACTCCGCGCGGTAGCGCTCCGCCAGCTCGGCCGCGGCCGCCGCCGCCCGCCCGGAGACCGGCTCGTCCAGCCACGGCTCCAGCGTCCGGCGTATGCCGGAGACGAAACGCGCGCCCAGAGGCGTGAGGCCCCCCGAGCCGTCAAGGTCGCCGATCGCCCGGGCCGTCTGCTCCCGCCACAGCGCGAACTGCACCTCGCCGGGGCCGTCCTCGGAACGGTGCCGCCGCACCCGCCAGAAGTCCGTGACCGCCAGATGCGCGTACACCCCCTGAAGCAGTGCCTCGAGAGGCCGCGGGCTCTCCCGCCGCCAGGGCGCGTAGTAGAGCCCGGTGTGCGTGGGATCGCACAGGTCGACCAGGTCGAGCACAGCGCCCAGCTTCACATGCTGGAACTCGTGGACCAGCAGCAGCGCGAGGGTGGCCGGATCGGCGGGAGGCGCGACGGCCACGGCTCCGAACGCGTTGCGGGCCGCCGAACTTGCGCTGCCGCCCCCTGCGGGCGGGTCGAGCGGCACCAGCGTGGTCAGCCCGGCACGCAGCCCGGAGGCGTACGCGGGGTGATCCGACTCGATGAGGGCCCATGCCTCGGCGAACACGCGCTGCCACGCGGCCGCCTCCTCCTCGGTGAGCCGCCCGGCGACCGGGTGGCCGTGGCAGCGCCGATGGGGATCGGTGTCCTCCAGCACGACGGACAGGCCCTCCGCGGTCAGCCGTCGCAGAGGGTGCCAGACCGCGCCGGGCAGGTCCTCGAGCGAGAACCGCCCTCCCTCGGCGACCAGCCGGGCCGTGGTGGCCGAGCCCGCCTCGAACGCTCCCAGGGTGGGCAGGTGGAACACGCCGTCCACCGCCGTGATCGCGATTTCGGCGGCGGCGCCCGCCCGGACGGCCGCGGCGCCGGCGATGTTGGCGAGGTAGCCCGCGTCGCCGCCATGGCGCAGGCACCGCACCGCCCACTCCCGCACGTACGGATGGTCGAGCACGGCGTCGACGGCATCGCGGTGGTCGGCGTCGAGGCGGGTGAGCAACTCCCACCCCGCGGTCGCGGACCCGCGCGCGTTGACGCCGGCAAGCAGTGCCCGGCGCATCGTGCGCTGCGCCGCGGCCAGGCAGCGGACGTCCTCCTGGTCGCCGAAGCCCGCCGAGAGGGCGTCCATGGTGGCGGCGGGCACCGAGTGCGTGGGCATGGCGGTTCTCCGCCGGATGTACGTGATGAGCTTGAAGAGGTCGGCGCTGTAGACGCTGGGGTTCGCGAAGCCCGACCCGGTCCGGTACCGGTGCGCGTACAGGCCGCCGCCGCAACTGTCCACCACAGGACAGGCCCGGCAGGTCGCGCACAGCCCGCCGAGGCCCTGCTGCCGGGCGAGCACGCCGGTGTGCCGCGCGACGGTGTCGAGGTCATGGTGGAACACTTCGAGCCCCGTGGCCGGCGCGCCCTCGTAGGCGACCTTGAGCGAGTCGGCCTGCTCGTAGGTCCCGTCGGTCTCGATGACGACCAGGTCGGCCGGTTCGAGTCCGAGTGACTCGGTGAGGCTCGGGGCGCCGCGGCTGGTGCGCAGGATCGACTCGAACATGCGCACGGGCACGACACGGCCCTCGGCGGACCAGATTTCGAAGATCTCGATCAGCCAGTCCGCGTAGGCCGTCGGAGTCGGCCGCGAGGGAGGGGAGTCCCACGTCGCATGGGGGAGCAGGAAATCGACGCGCGGCGGCTCCAGGGCGGCGAGCGCCCGGTAGACGGCCCCGGGGTCGTTGGCGACGTCGATCGTGCACAGCAACCCCGCATACAGCTGAGGACGGCGCCGTAGCCGCTCCACGGCCCGGATGACGCGATCGTAGCTGCTGCGGCCGTCGGCGTAGCGCCGGTGCCGGTCGTTGGCCGCCCGGTCGCCGTCCAGTGAGACCCCGACCTTGACGTCGTGTTCCTCGAACAGGTCGAGGAAGCGCTCGTCGAGAAGCACGCCGTTGGTGTGGACCCGCAGGTCCAGCGCGCACAGCCCCCCGCAGGCCGCCGCGCAGTTCGGCGATGAGCGCCCGAGCCGGCCGTGACCGGCCAGCAGGGGCTCGCCACCGTGCAGCACGACGTGCACCTGGGCGAGCCCGTGGCTCTTTACGTGCTCGGCGATGCGGGTGACGGCCCACGCCGCGGTCTCGTCCGCCATGACGGCAGGCCGGCTCCGCCATGACTGGTCGGCGTGCTCGTACACGTAGCAGTGGTCGCAGGCCAGGTCGCACCGGCTGTGCACCTTGAGCACGAACTGCCGGAACGGCACCGAGGGTCGATTCACCGCGAGGAAGGTCAGATCGACGAGTTGAAGCGCGCGACGGGCACGCGTTCGACCAGGGTCTCCGGAAGGACCCTCCGGATAATGCCCTCGCGGTCGATGTCGGAGACATGGGAGAGTGGAATGTCGCGAAGGTCCGTCACATTTGATGGGACCTCGGACTGCTTCTCATCGGTAATGTTCATTAGCCCCACCAATGCGAACGTGCAATCGAATAACGATGCAAGGAACGGTAGGCGGCTAACGCTACCGCACCCGCCAGCCTGGCGCTCCTTCCTAAGGGTCAGGACTGCGGGCCGATTCGGTTGGCCGGTACCAAAAATCCCCTAATTGCCACTGATGTACTAATCGCTCGACAAGGCATGGGACGCCGACCAGAGCATGTGCTCGCGTGCTATCGCCTCTTCCGCCTCGTCCACGAAATGGGCCCATTCCGCTTCCGTGGACGGCCAGTCCGCGCGGACGACGATGTGCCCGAGTTCCAGCGCGGCGACGGCGTAGGCGCTCGCGATCTGCTGGTGCTGACGTGTCTGCAACCACGCCACGCCCGCGGCCGCGACCCCGCCCAGCATGCCGGGCAGGTCGATGTCCGGGCCGTCTCCGCCCAGTGCGGCCTTCACGGCGGCGGTGACCAGTCCCAGCGCCTCCGCCGCGGCCACCAGGAGCAGCCATTTGGCGGCCCGGCGCTGGTTGTCGAGGGCCTTGGCGGTGTACCAGGCGCGCTGTTCGTTGAGCCGGCCGGTGACGTAGTGGCGCCGGCGTTCCTCCAGAGTCAGCGCCCTGACCGCGCGCATGCCCTCGGTGACCTGCGAGTCGCCGTCGAACACCGAGACCGGGCCGATGGTCTGCAGGTCGGAGGTGATCTCGCTGAAGCGGCGCAGCAGGAGCCCGTCGGCCGTGTGGCCGTCCGCGTCCGCCCCGGCGCCTCCGGCGTGGTGGCCCGCGAGGGTACCGATGCCGAACGGCTCGCCTCCCACCAGGTAGCGCCACGCCAGCGTCTTGGCGGACTCCGCGGCGGCCCGCGCCTCGTACCAGCGCCGGTCGGGGCGGGCGGTCAGCAGGTAGACCTCGGTGACGAGGGCCACCCCCATCGCCCCCGCAGCGATCGTCGCCGTCAGGTCCAGCCGCCCGACGACGAGACTGAACGATCCGCAGACGGCGGCCGTGACCAGGGACGACAGGCGGACGGAGGTCGCTGTCAGCAGCCTGCGCTGGTTCGTGACGGCGGTGCGGTCGGCGGCGCGGTACAGGGCGGGGAACTCTGACTCCGGTAGCACCTCCACCTTTCGAGGTGAGCCGATGCCTCAGACCGTGTCAACCCTCGTCGCTCCCGAGGGCCAGATGACACGCACAGGCACTCGCCGGCGCGCCGCCGCCGTGACCGCTTCCGCCGTCCCCCCGACCCCCGCGCCGGAAGCCCGTCCCACACGGCGACGAGCAGATCGGCCGTCTCGATCAGCAGTTCGTTCGCGGCCGCGTACGCCTCGGGTGAAGCGCGCTCGAACGGCAGCCTGCGGATCTCGCTCGCCTCGGCCAGCAACGCGCGGAAGGCGCCCTCGCCGTACTCGTGGGCGGGTACGACGGCCTCCAGAACGCCGCCGAGGTCGAGGACCGCGGCGGCGAAGATCTGGTCCGCCCCGAGGGCGAGGCACGAGATGCCGACCACGTGGGGGGCGTACGCCCGCAGGAACCCCCGGACCTCCGCGTCCACGAGCGACTGGGTCTCGGGATCGAGGTCCCGGTGCCCCGTGACGGCGATCCGGACGGGAGGCCGGAGGGTCCTGTCACTGCTCACGAAGGAAGACTACGCACCCAGGCGTACGGGAAGGCGGGCGAGACGCCAGGAGAACGGGAGGAACTGCCGGTCGAGATCCTCGGGCGCCACGGCCAGTCCGAGCCGGGGATGGCGGCGCAGCAGCGCGCCGAAGGCGACCTCGCCCTCCTGCCGGGCCAGCGCCGCGCCCAGGCAGTAGTGCAGGCCGTGGCCGAAGCCGACGTGGACCTCCTTGTGCCCGTCGGGCTCGCGGGTGATGTCCAGACGGTGGGGGTCGTCGAAGCGCCGGGGGTCGTAGTTGGCGGAGACCAGCACCGCCATCACCGGCTCGCCCCGGCGCACGGTCATGCCGTCCATCTCGACGTCCTCGGCGGCGTACCGGATCCGGGTGCCCTGGACGGGCCCGCACCAGCGCATCAGCTCGTGCACGGCGCGCGGCAGCAGTCCCGGGTCGGCCCGCAGCGCGGCGAGCTGGTCCGGGTGGGTCAGCAGGGCGGCGGTGCCGTTGCCGATCAGGTGGGCGGTGGTCTCGTGCCCGGCGAGGACGAGCGTGAGGACCATGGTGACCATCTCGGTGTCGGTCAGCCGGTCGCCGTCCTCGTCGTGCGCGCGGATCAGACCGGTCAGCAGGTCGCCGGCCGGTTCGGACCGACGGCGGGCGATGAGCTCCCGGATGTAGGTCACCATGTGCCGCAGCGGCTCGGCCATCGCCCCCGGTTCGAGCGAGACCAGGCTCCTGCCCCACTCCCGCCACAGAGGCCGGTCCTCCTCGGGGATGCCGACCAGCTCGCAGATGACGGTGATCGGCAGGGGATAGGCGAAGTGCTCGATCAGGTCGGCGACGCCGTCCTCGGCGTGGCCGGGCAGCCGGTCGAGGAGGTCCTCGGCGATCTCCTCGACCCGGGGCCGCAGCTCCGCCACCCGGCGGGCGGTGAAGGCCCGCGAGACCAGCCTGCGCAGCCGGAGGTGGTCGTCGCCGTCGGAGTCGAGGACGCTGTCCAGGATGTACACGGCGTACTCGCGGGGGATACCGCGGGCCTCGATGAGCTGCTCGCGGATGTTGTGCACGTCCGCACCCGGCACGTTGGCCGGGTTGTTGACGAACCGGCGGTCGCCCAGCACAGTCTTGACGTCGTCGTAACGCGTGACGAGCCAGACCGGGGAGTCCAGGCCGGGGAAGGAGCCGCGCACCATCGGGGCCTGCTCCCGCAGGTGCGAGTAGCCCCCGAACGGATCGCGCACCAGGTCCGCGTCGAACATGTTGACGGGTCCCGCCGTGCTGGAAGTGCTCATTGCCTACCTCCACGTGTCAGGTGCGTCTGTGCCGGTGGATCTCCTCATTCAGCCGGTCCAGCAGGCGCTGGTAGATCTCGTTCACTCGCGGCGCCGCCGCCCGGACGCTCTCGGGCCGCCCCGGGAGCTCGAAGGCCGAGCGGACGACATGGGCGATCATGTCCGCGTTGTCCGCCAGGGCGGGCACGGTGGACGGCGACAGAGGCTCGATCGTGACGAAGCCGGTCAGGATCGACTCGTACGCGTGGACCTGGAGGGCCGGGGACTGCTCGGTGCGGACCAGACCGTGCTCGCGCAGCACCTCGACGTGCGCCCGGAGCGTGCGGTCGCGCACGTCGAGCAGGTCCGGCAGGTTCTCGGCGGCGCTCCTGCTCAGCGTGCCGAGGGTGTCGCCGTCGCCGAGGAGCGTCGCCCGGAAGATCGGCTCCTCGTGCATCCACAGGTACGTCGACCTGGCCACGCTGCTGAGCAGGACCGCGGAGGGGTCGGCGCGGACGCCGGCGGCGAACCGCTCGATGATCCGGGCCTCGGCCCGTATCAGCACCGCGAGGAAGAGCAGGTCCTTCGTGCTGAAGTGCAGGTAGACGGTGCCCTTGCCGACGCCCGCCCGCCGGGCCACGTCCTCGACCGTGATGCGCGGGTAGCCCCAGGCCACCAGGAGTTCGCCCGCGGCGTCCAGGATGCGCTCGGCCCGCCGCTCGCGCTCCCGCCAGGTGGAGGCCGGGCCCGCCGGCCGGGAGTCGAGGTCCGTCACCGCGCCCCCCTCCGCCGTGGCCGTGACCGGGATGACGATTCCGGTCACACAGTCGAACGTACGCCGCGGGACGCGGCCGGGCAAGACGGAACTCCACCGGCCGCGCGTCGGCGTTGTTCCTGCGAGCGCGACGCCTGTCAGGCCTCCAGGGAGGCCAGCAGTGACTCCAGGTCGCGCATGAGCCGCTCGGTGCGGGCCGGGCCGTACGCCGCGAGGATCGCCCGCTGGTGCTCGGCGATGCCCGCCTCCAGGCGGGCGAGCAGGTCGCGGCCCCGGTCGGCGAGGAAGACCGCGACCTTGCGGCGGTCGGCCGGGTCGTGCCCCCGGTAGACCACCGCGCGTTCCACCAGGCGGTCCACCGCCTTGGTCAGCGTGGGGTGGGGCATCAGCGCGGCCTCGGCCAGGTCGCCCATCGAGTGCCCGCGCCCGTCCGCGAGTGCCTGCAGGATGCGCCACTGCTCGACGGTCACGTCCTCGGCGGCGAGCGCGGCGGCCAGCCCGCGGTTGACGCTGCGCTCGGCCCTGCTCAGCAGGTAGGCGAGTGACGACCCGAGGCCGGTCACCTGTTCGGTCAGGGGATACTCGTGCACGTGGCCGATCCTGTCACAGTCGTCATCGACCCTCTCGAGGCTCATCTGCTGCGCGCGGACACGCTCCGCGTCGCGCTGGTGGTGCCGGTCTCCGGCGTGCTCGGCCTGCTCGGGCCGGGAGCGATCAACTGCGCCGTGCTCGCCGCCCGGGAGGTCAACGCCACGGGGGGAGTGCTGGGCAGGCCGGTCGAACTCGTGCTCGTGGACGGGGGCCGCGGCCCGGCCGCGGTCGCCGCTGAGGTGCGGGGGCTGGTGCGCTCCGGGGCCGTGCAGGCGGTGGTCGGCACCCACGCCAGCGACGTGCGCGTCGCGGTCGAACGGGCGCTGGGCGGCGCGGCCCCCTTCGTCTACACCCCGCCGTACGAGGGCGGCGTCCGCCGTCCGGGCGTCTACTACCTCGGCGAGCCCGCCTCGCTGCAGGTCGGGCCGGGGATCGACTGGCTGGTCGAGCACCGGCGGGCCCGGCGCTGGTTCCTGCTCGGCAACGACTACGTCTGGCCGCGCCTGGTGCACGCCTCGGCCCGCGGGCACCTGCGGGCCCGGTCCGCGACGGTGGTGGGGGAGCGTCTCGTCCCGCCCGGGACCACCGCGATGGACCTGCTGCTCGAGCAGTTGGCCGCCGTGCGCCCGGACGCCGTGCTGCTCACTCTCATCGGCAGCGACCTGATCGCCTTCAACCGGGCCTTCGCCGCGAGCGGTCTCGGCTGCGCGCGGCTGTGCGGCGCGCTGGAGGAGCACGGCCTGCTCGCGACCGGCGGAGACACGACCGGCGGCCTGTACGCCGCCATGGGCTACTTCGGCGGCATCGCCACCGACGCCAACCTCGGCCTGGCCGAGCGCTACACCGCGATGTTCGGCCCCGAGGCGCCGCTGCTCAACGGGCACGGGCACGGCTGTTACGAGGGCGTGCTGATGCTGGCCGCCCTGGCGCGGCGCGCGGGCACGCTGGCGGTGCCGGCCGTCGAGGCGGTCGCCGACGGCACGACGGTCGTCTCCGGGCGCGGCCTTCTCACGCTGGCCGCGGGCCGGGTGCGCCAGCGGGTGTACGTCGCGCGCGCCGACGGGCTGGACTTCGAGGTCGTCACGTCGGTGTAACGAGCGTAAAACTTCCAACAGAAACCTTTTCGTTTTCAAGGATTGCCCCTATCGTACGGCTCTGCCCCCGTGCTTCACGGACCCGTGCTTCAAGGAGCCGATCCATGTCCTCCCCTCAACCAGAGGCGCCCGGCGTCGAGCGCTTCGGCTACCAACAGGAGCTGCGGCGCTCGCTGAGCTTCGCCGACCTGCTCATCTACGGTCTGATCTTCATGGTGCCGATCGCGCCGTTCGGCATCTTCGGCAGCGTCTTCCAGTCGTCCGGCGGGATGGTGGCGCTCGCCTACGTGATCGGCATGGTCGCGATGGCGTTCACCGCCCTGTCGTACGCCCAGATGGCCCGCGCGTTCCCGATGACGGGCTCGGTCTACACGTACGCGGGCCGGGGCATCGCCGCCCCGGTCGGCTTCCTGGCGGGCTGGGTGATCCTGCTCGACTACGTGCTGGTGCCTGCGCTGCTCTACCTCGTGGCGAGCGCCGCCATGACGTCGTTCGTGCCCGGAGTGCCGATCTGGGTGTGGCTGATCGCCTTCATCGTGCTCAACACGGTGGTCAACTACCTCGGCATCGAGATGACCGCCCGGATGAACAAGATCATGCTGGTCGCCGAGCTGATCGTGCTGGCGATCTTCCTGGTCGTCGGGATCGTCGCCCTCGCGCAGGGCAAGGGCCACGGCAACGCCCTCAGCCCGCTGTTCGACTCCTCGACGTTCTCCTGGCCGCTGGCGTTCGGCGCCGTGTCGGTGGCGGTGCTGTCGTTCCTCGGGTTCGACGGCATCTCGATGCTCGCCGAGGAGAGCCGCGAGAGCACCCGCCGGCTCGGCCGCTCGATGGTCTTCGCCCTCGCCCTGGCCGGCGCGCTGTTCGTCGTGCAGACCTGGGTGGCGGCGCTGCTCGCCCCCAACCGCGCCGACCTGCTCGCCAACGGCGACCCCGGGGGCACCGCGTTCTACGACACCGCCGAGTACGCCGGAGGCCACTGGCTGAGCGTGCTGACGGCCGTCGCCACCGCCGTGGCCTGGGGGTTCGCCAACTCCCTCGTCGCCCAGGCGGCCACCTCCCGCCTGCTGTTCGCGATGGCCCGCGACCGCCAGCTCCCGAAGTTCCTCGGCAAGGTGCACCCCAAGCACAAGGTGCCGGTCAACGCCACGTTCCTGGTGGCCGGGGTGTCGCTGGTCCTCGGCCTGTTCATGAGCACGCGCAAGGACGGCATCACGCTGCTCGGCTCGCTGGTCAACTTCGGCGCGATGACCGCCTTCCTCGCCCTGCACGTGTCGGTCGTCGTCCACTACGTCGTCCGCAACCGCAGCCGTGACTGGTGGCGGCACCTCGTGGCCCCGGCGATCGGCTTCCTGATCCTGCTCTATGTCGTGATCAACGCCAAGGTCGCCGCCCAGGTGCTCGGATTCGTCTGGCTGGCCATCGGCATCGTGATCCTCGTCGGCTCCTCCCTGATGGGCCGGCGCCCCACCCTGTCCGCCGTCACCCCGGAGGCCAACGAGTGAACGTCGTGTCCTACCGTCCCGGTCCCGACGACCTGTCCTACACCTTCGGCGGCCGCCCGGCCGTCGAGTCCGTCGCCCCCGGCGCGGTGCTGGAGCTGTACACCGAGGACTGCTTCGGCGGCCGGGTGCGCGGCACGCCGACCTGCCGTCGCAGGTCTGCGAGTTTCCGTATCTGAATCCGGTCACCGGGCCGTTCCACGTCGACGGGGCCGAGCCCGGCGACACCCTGGCCCTTCACTTCGTCTCCATCGAGCCGGCCCGCGACTGGGCGGTCTCCACGACGTTCCCGCACTTCGGCGCGCTGACCTCCACGCACACCACCGCGACGCTCCAGCCGCCGCTGGAGGAGGCCGTGTGGATGTACGAGGTGGACGCCGAACGGCGGACCGTGCGCTACCGCTCGCGGCGCGGCGACTTCGCCGTCGAGATGCCGCTCGACCCGATGCACGGGACCGTGGGCGTCGCCCCGGCCGCCGCCGAGGCGCGGATGACCATCACCCCGGACGCCCACGGCGGCAACATGGACACCCCCGAGCTGCGCGCCGGGGTCACCGTCTACCTGGGCGTCAACGTGCCGGGCGCGCTGTTCGCGATCGGTGACGGCCACTGCCGCCAGGGCCACGGCGAGGTCTGCGGCACCGCCGTCGAGGCGGCGATGAACACGGTCGTCGCCGTCGAACTGATCAAGGGCGTCGCCACCCCGTGGCCGCGGCTCGAGGACGACCGCCACATCATGTCGACCGGTTCGGCCCGGCCGCTGGAGGACGCCTACCGGATCAGCCAGCACGACCTCGTCACCTGGACGGCCGCCCTCACCGGGCTCGATGAGCTGGACGCCTACCAGCTCGTCAGCCAGGGCGGCGAGGCCCCGGTCGGCAACGTCTGCGACACCAACTACACGATGGTGGCCAAGCTGCCCAAGGCGTACCTGGGCGACCCGGACGTGTACGGCTCCGCGCACGCCCGCCTGCGCGCCCTCGGCGAGGAGTATCTCTCCACCCGCTGAGGCCCGACCGGCCGTCGTGGCCGGAGCTGTGAAAGTTTCAACGCGCCGGTGAGGGTGGGCCGTCCGCCAACTCCTCGTGCGAAATCTCCTCACGTCGCCCGTTGACACCTGTGAGGTCCGCTCCTACCTTCAGGGTGTTCGCGAACATGTATGACGTTCACATGTGTGAACTACACCGTCTCGCAGACGAGGAGCGAACGTGAGTCTGGAAAGAAGACGGGCGGGCAGCATGCTCGCCCTGACGGCGGCGGCGGCCGTCGCGCTGGCGGGAGGCGTCGCCGGCGCGACGTCCGCGGCCGCGGCCCCGTCGTCGGGTTCCTTCACCGTGGTCAACGGCGGCAGCGGTCTGTGCCTGGCCGCGCCGAGCGCCTCGGCGGGGACCCAGCTCGTCCAGCGGGCGTGCGACGGCAGCGCCGGCCAGGTCTGGAGCCTGGCCTCGACGAGCGGCGGGGTGACCCTCAAGGCCGGGAGCGGCGGGCTGTGCGCCGGGGTGCGGGACGCCAGCACCTCGGCCGGCAAGGCGGTGGAGCTGCAGAGCTGCAGCGGCGCGTCCTCCCAGGCCTGGACGCTCACCGAGTCGGGCGCGAGGTATCGCGTCGTCAACGTCAACAGTGGCAAGTGCCTGAACGTCAAGGACAGCTCCACGAGCGCCGGGGCGCTCGTGCAGCAGAACTCCTGCGACTCGGTCACCAGCAAGCAGTGGTCGCTCAACCCCGCGGGCTCCACGCCGAGCCCCACGCCCACGCGCACCCCCACGCCGTCCAGGACACCGTCCACGACGCCCTCACCGACTCCCACGCCGACTCCGCCGCCGGGGGGCGCGCTGTACGTCGCGCCGAACGGCAGGGACGGTGCGGCGGGGACGCAGTCGGACCCGACAACTCTCACCTCGGCGATCACCCGCGTCACGCCGGGCGGGACGATCTACCTGCGCGGCGGCACCTACAACCTCTCGCAGACGGTCGTCATCGCGCCGGGTAACGACGGCACGGCGAGCGCACGCAAGACCCTGTCCGCCTACCCCGGAGAGACTCCGGTGCTGAACTTCTCGGCGCAGAGCGAGGACCCGGCCAACCGCGGGCTCGCCGTGAACGGGTCGTACTGGCACGTCTACGGCCTCGTCGTCGAGCGCGCCGGTGACAACGGGATCTTCGTCGGCGGCAGCGACAACATCATCGAGCGCACGGTGACGCGGTTCAACCGCGACACCGGGCTGCAACTGTCGCGGATCGCCTCCGACACTCCGCGCGACCAGTGGCCGTCGAACAACCTCATCCTCAGTGCGGAGTCGCACGACAACGCCGACTCCGACGGCGAGGACGCGGACGGGTTCGCGGCGAAGCTCACCGTCGGCTCCGGCAACGTCTTCCGCTACGCGGTGTCGCACAACAACATCGACGACGGCTGGGACCTCTACACCAAGACGGACACCGGTCCCATCGGCCCGGTGACCATCGAGGACTCCCTGTCGTACAACAACGGCACCCTCACGGACGGCAGCCAGGCCGGCAACGGCGACCGCAACGGCTACAAGCTCGGCGGCGAGGACATCCCGGTCAACCACATCATCAGGCGCAACATCGCCTACCACAACGGCAAGCACGGGTTCACCTACAACCGCAACCTCGGCACGATGTCGATCTCGGACAACGTCGGCATCGACAACACCCAGCGCAACTTCTCGTTCGACGGCGGCACCTCGGTGTTCCGGAACAACACCTCGTGCCGCAGCGGCAGCGGATCCAACGACAAGATCGTCGGCAACGCCGACAGCTCCAACCAGTTCTGGTCGGGTTCGAACGGGTCCCGGTGCTCCTCCTACACCGGCGCCCTGGGCTGGTCGTACGCCTCGGACGGCCGCCTCGTGGTGACCTTCGGCGGCAGGCCGGTGACGCCGTAACAGACAGGCATGAGAGCGTCCGGGCCGCCCCTTCACAGCCAGCCGTTGTGGCGGGCGACCCGGACGGCCTCCATGCGGTTGCGGGTGCCGGTCTTGGTGATGCACGCCGACAGGTGGTTGCGTACGGTGCTCTCCGACAGGTAGAGGCGGCGGGAGATGTCGGCGGCGGTGGAGCCGTCGGCGGCGGCGGCGAGCACCTCGCGCTCGCGCGGCGTCAGCGGGTTCGGCCCGGCGCTCAGGGCGGCCGTGGCCAGGGCGGGGTCGACCACGACCTCGCCCGCGAGCACGCGCCTGATCGCCTGTGCGAGTTCGCCGACGGGCCGGTCCTTGACCACGAAGCCGCGCGCGCCCGCGTCCAGCGCCCGGCGCAGATAACCGGGCCGTCCGAACGTCGTGACGATGACCACCACGCACTCCGGGAGGGCGGCCCGCAGGTCCGCGGTCGCGTCGAGCCCGCTGCCGCCGGGCATCTCGATGTCGAGCAGGGCCACGTCGGGCCTGGCCCGCAGCGCGGCGGGAACGACCTCGCCCGCGGACGCGACCTGCGCGACGACCTCGAAGTCGTCCTCCAGGTCGAGCAGCACGGTGAGCGCGTCGCGCATCATCGTCTGGTCCTCGGCGATCAGCACGCGGGTCACAGGCCGTCCTTCCGCTCGTCGTCGTCCACGCCCGCGTGCGGGATCTCGGCCGTGAGGACGAACCCCCGCGCAGGCGGGAGGCGGTCAGCCGCCCGCCCGCGGCGGCCAGGCGCTCGCGCAGCCCGCGCAGGCCGCTGCCGTCCTCCTCGCCGACGGCACCGCCTGTGCCGTCGTCGCTGATCTCGACCAGCACCGGGTCGCGGTCGCGGCGCAGCGTGATGACGCAGCGCCGGGCGCCGGAGTGCCGCACGACGTTCGTGATCCCCTCCCGGACGACCCAGCTCAGCAGCATGTCGGTCTCCCGCGTCAGCGCGGGCCCCGACTCCTTCACCACGCAGTCGACGCCGGCCGTGGCCAGGGCCGCCCGGGCGCTGTCGAGTTCGAAGGCGAGGCTCGCGTCCCGGTAACCCGTGACCGCCTCCCGCACCTCGGTCAGCGCCTGCCGCCCGATGGCCTCGATGTCCGCCGCGTGCCGCACGGCTGCCTCCGTGTCGCGCGGGGCCAGCCGGCGTACGGCCTCGGCCTTGACGACCACCATCGAGAGCGTGTGCCCGAGCAGGTCGTGCAGGTCGCGCGAGAAGCGCAGGCGCTCGGCCGAGACGGCGGCGACGGCCAGCTTCTCCCTGGTCCGGCGGAGTTCCTCGATCACCTCGGCCATCCGGCGGAAGCCGTACGTGGTGATCCCGGCGAACAGGGTGGTCAGGGCGGTGCCCCACAGGGCGTCGCCGAACGACCTGCCGCCCACGGGGACGATCGCGGCGAGTGCGGCCGTGACGGCGACGAGCGGGGGGCGCCGCGCGGACCGGGAGCACGATCGCCACGGCCACGGCGAGCAGGGAGAACAGGGTCTGCCATCCGTCCGTTCTGTAGATCAGGGCCGCCGTGAGCGTGATCGCCGCGAGCAGCGCGACGAACGCCACCGGCAGGGGTCGTACGCCGGGGCCGGAGCGGGCGCCGGTCACCACGGCTCCCGCGAACGAGACCCCCGCCGCGGCCACCAGGGTCCAGGCGGGCCAGCCGGCACGGCCGACGCCGCGGCGCGGCGGCGCCAGCAGCAGGAGGACGGTCAGCCCCAGCGCCGACGCGAGCAGCCGGGCCGGAAGCCACGACGGCAGGCGCGGCCGGAAACGGCCCGGCCGTGCGGCACCGGGCTCACACCCGTCCGCCCACGTCCGCTCCGCCGCCTCTGCCATGGCCGCCATTATGGTCGGCCTCCGGCCGGGGCGGGCAGGGCGGGATGTCGCCTCGCGGGCAGTACGAATCACCCGGGTCTTCGGTCCCACGGAGCCGGGACCTCCGCACCTGGAGAGGTCTCCGAGGCCGCAGCAGCCTGACGTGGGGGGTGCCTGCGATGAGACGCTGCAACGAGGAGGTCGCCGGGCTGCTGCAGGAGTACGCCGACCTGATCGCGATCACCGGGGGCGACGCGTTCAAGGTCAGGGTCTACGAGAAGGCGGCCCGGTCGGTCGGCGGGTACGGCCGGGAAATCGACGATATGGACGTGGCGGCCCTGCGGGCGATCCCGAACGTCGGCGCGTCGATCGCCGCGAAGATCGACGAATACCTGCGGACCGGGTCGATCCACCAGTTGGAGGAGCTGCGGACGAAGATCCCCGCCGGGGTCCGCCTGCTGACCACGATTCCCACGCTCGGGCCGAAGAAGGCCATGGTCCTGTATCACGAGCGGGGCGTCGACTCGATCGAGAAGCTGGAGGACGCCATCCACGCCGGGGTCCTGGAGGGGCTGCACGGGTTCGGGGCGAAGACCGAGGAGAACCTGCTCCACGGCATCGAGGTGATGCGCAAGACCGGCAGCCGGGTGCACATCGGGATCGCGATGGCGGTCGCCGAGGAGGTCGTCACCGCGCTGTCGGCCGTGCCGGGCTGCGAACGGTGCGCGTACGCCGGGTCGCTGCGGCGGATGAAGGACACGATCGGCGACGTCGACGTCCTGGCCACGGCCGACGACTCGGCCGCCCTGATGGCGGCCTTCACCACGCTGCCGTACGTCACCGAGGTGATCGCGCACGGTGAGACGAAGAGCTCGGTCCGCACGGCGGCGGGGCTCCAGGTCGACCTGCGGGTGGTGCCGAGGGACTCCTGGGGGGCGGCGCTGCAGTACTTCACCGGATCCAAGGCGCACAACATCCGCACCCGGGAGATCGCCGTGCACCGGAAGCTGAAGCTGTCGGAGTACGGCGTGTTCGACGTGGCGACCGGCGAGAAGATCACTTCGGCGGACGAGGCGGAGGTGTACGGCATGCTCGGCCTGCCGTGGATCGAGCCGACGCTGCGCGAGGACACCGGGGAGATCGAGGCCGCGCTGGGCGGGGGGCTGCCCAGGGTGGTGACCCTGGCCGACATCCGCGGCGACCTGCACACGCACACCGACCTGACCGACGGGCTCGCGCCGCTGGAGGAGATGGTCGAGGCGGCCGCGGCGCGCGGCTACGACTACTACGCGGTGACCGACCACGCGCCCAACCTCTACATGCAGCGGATGACCGACGAGAAGGCGCTGGACCAGCGCGAGCGGCTCCGCCGCCTCGGCGCCGCCCGCCCCGGCATGACGCTGCTGCACGGGTGCGAGCTCAACATCGACCCGGAGGGCGAGGTCGACTGGCCGCCGGAGTTCCTGGCCGGGTTCGACCTGTGCGTGGCCTCGGTGCACTCGCACTTCACCCAGTCGCCCGAGGAGATGACCCGGCGGCTGATCCGGGCCTGCGAGAACCCGTACGTGAAGATCATCGGTCATCCGACGGCGCGGGTCGCCGGCAGGCGGGAGCCGGTGGACGCCGACTGGCCGAGGGTGTTCGACGCCTGCGTCCGCACCGGGACGGCGCTGGAGATCGACTCCTTCCCCGACCGGCTCGACCTGCCCTCGGGCCTCGTCCGGCGGGCCGCCGACCGGGGCGTGCTGTTCTCGATCGACAGCGACGCGCACGCCGTGCCGCACCTCGACGTCATGCGGTACGGCGTCGGCACCGCGCAGCGCGGCTGGCTCACGCCCGACCGGGTAATCAACACGTGGCCACTCGACCGGCTGCGGGAGTTCCTCCGCCCGGGATGAAAGGGGGTTTCATGCTGACGATCGGCCGGCGGCCGCTGCCCGTGGTGGGCCGCGCCCGGATGTACGTGTGCGGGATCACGCCCTACGACACGACCCATCTCGGTCATGCCAGGACGTTCGTGTGGGCCGACGTGGCGGCGCGGGTGCTGCGGCACGCCGGCGTGCCCGTCGAGGTGTGCCGCAACGTCACCGACGTGGACGACGTGCTGACCTCGGCGGCGCGCCGGGCCGGCAGCCCGTATGACAGCTTCGCCGCCGTGCAGCAGTTCTACTTCGACCGGGACATGGCCGCGTTGCACGTGCACCCGGTGACGTACGAGCCGCGGGCGCACACCTACGTGCCGCAGGTCGTCGCGCTCGCCCGCGCCCTGCTGGAGCTGGGCCACGCGTACGAGCGGGACGGCGCGGTGTACTTCCGGGGCGCGGGCGTGCGCGAGCGGGGCCGGATCGGCGCCGAGGAGGCGGCCCGCCTGCTGGCCGAGTTCGGCGACGATCCCGCTTCCGGTGGGGGCGACCCGCGCAGGGACGACCCGGCGGACGTGGCGATCTGGCGGCCGTCGGCGAAGGGGGAGCCGGGCTGGCCGAGCGAGTGGGGCGACGGGCGGCCGGGCTGGCACGCCGAGTGCGCCGCCATGGCGCTGACGACGTACGGGCCTGCCCTCGACCTGCACGCGGGCGGCGCCGACCTGCGCTTCCCGCACCACGCGTACGAGGCCGCGATGGCCGAGGCGGTGACCGGGGTGCGGCCGTTCGCCCGCGCCTGGCTGCACGTGGGGGTGGTCCGCGTGGACGGCGCCAAGATGGCCAAGTCGGCGGGCAACCTCGTCTTCACCGCCGACCTGCTGCGGCACCACCCCGTCGGCGCGGTGCGCCTGCTGCTGCTCGACCACCCGTGGGCGGCCGACTGGGACTACCGTCCCGGCGGCCTGGAGGAGGCCGCGGCCCGCCTGGAGCGGCTGCACGCGGCCGCCGGGCGGCCCGCGGGCCTCGGCGGCGGGCGAGCGGGCGGCGGGTGCGCGCGCTGCTGGACGACCTGGACGTCGCGACCGCCCTGGCGATCGCCGAGGAGGAGGGCGGGCAGGCCGCCCGCACGGTCATCGCGGTGCTCGCCCTCGGCTGAGAGCAGCGGAGAGATCACGCGGCGGCGGCCCGGGAGTCGTACTCGTCGAGCACGGCCACCACGTCCCGCCCGGCCGCGGCCAGGATCGAGGCGGCGATGGACGCCCGGTAGCCCGTCGCGCAGTGCGTCCACACCTCGCCGCCCGGCACCTCGTCCAGCCGCGCGGGCAGTTCGTGCAGCGGGATGTGGACCGCGCCGGGGACGTGCGACTCGCGCCACTCCACGTCGCGGCGCACGTCCAGGACCACGATCGGGCGGTGGCGGCGCACGGCGGCCAGGTCGGCGAACGTCGCCGTCGGCATGGACGCGGGCTTGTCGTCGCCGGTCCACTCGGCGGGCCCTCCGGTGGCCGCCGCGGCCGGTCGGTCGATGCCGATCCGCGCCAGTTCCCGCTGGGCCCGCGCGATGTCCCCGGGCGTCTCCCCGAGCAGGGTCACCGGCGTCCCCCAGGGCATCAGCCAGCCCAGATAGACGGCGAGGTTCCCGTCCAGCCCGAAGTTGAGCGTTCCCGCCAGGTGGCCCGCCGCGAACGCCGTACGGGACCGCAGGTCCACCACCCACTCGCCGGCCCGGAGGCGGCGGTGCAGTTCGGCGGCGTCCGCGCGGCGCGGCGCGGACAGGTCGGGCGCGTCCTGCCCGGCCTGGTTGAGCGGCGCCATGTGCGCGTAGTACGCCGGGTAGACGTCCAGCCCGGCCAGCAGCGACTCCACGTACTCGTCCTCGCTCCGGGTCAGCACCGGGTTGACCCGCCGCTCCCGGCCGATCGTCGACTCGGTGACCTCCGACTGGGTGGCCGAGCAGAAGCTGCCGAACCCGTGGGTGGGGAGGACGTCCGTCTCGGCCGGGAGTTCGCGGGCCAGCCGGTGCGCCGAGGCGTACTGGGCGCGCACCAGCGTGCCGGTGTGCTCGGGGCCGAGCAGGTCGGGCCGCCCGGTCGTGCCGAGCAGCAGCGAGCCCCCGGTGAAGACGGAGGGCGACCGATCCGGGGACTCCAGCACGTACGACAGGTGGGTGAAGGTGTGACCGGGGGTGGCGACGGCGCGCAGACGCGTGCGCGGGCCGACCTCGACCACGTCCCCGTCCTCGACGGGGCTCCGGTCGAACGCCACGGGGTCGGCCGCGTTGACGTGGTAGTCCGCGCCGGTGGCCGAGGCGAGGGCGGGCCCGCCGGTCACGTAGTCGTTGTGCACGTGGGTCTCGAAGACGTGGCGGATCTCGACGCCGCGCCGCTCGGCCAGGCGGAGCAGCCGGTCGATGTCCCGCTGCGGGTCCACCACGAAGGCGACCTCCCCGTCGGCGACGAGGTAGCTGCGGTCGCCCAGCGAGGGGGTCTCGACAGGGATGATTTCGATCATTCAGGTCCCTCCTCGGCTCGTGAGGCACCCGTACCCGGGAAGAAGATCTTCACCTCCTCCCGGGTCGGCGGGACCGCGCCGGCGCGGGTGCAGACGATCGCGGCGGCGGCGCAGCCGCGCCGCAGCGCCTCCGCCACGCGCTCCGTGCTCAACGGAGCGCCGTCGAGCGCGTCGAGGCAGGCGGCGGTGAAGGTGTCGCCCGCGCCGACCGTGTCCACGACCTCGACCGCCGGGGCCGGGCAAGAGATCACCTCGTCGCCCAGGACGGCCGTCGCGCCGTCGCCGCCCCGGGTGACCACCACGAGCCGCTCATGTGCCCGTGCCCACCGCCGGGCGACCTCGATGTACGGCTCGCCCGGGTAGAGCCAGTCGAGGTCCTCGGCGCTCACCTTGACCAGGCGCGCGAGCCGTACGCACTCCTCGACGTGGGCCAGGGCGCGGACCCGGTCGCCGACGAGGGACGGCCGGATGTTCGGGTCGTAGGACACGGTGATCCCCGCCTCGGCGGCGGCCCGCATCACCTCCCGCACGTGCGCGGCGCCCGGCCCGGCGAGCACGGCCAGGGAGCCGGTGTGCAGGCAGGTCACCCCGTCGAGCGCGACCGGGGCCGAGAAGGTCCAGTCGAAGCGGAAGTCGTAGGAGGCCGAGCCGTCCGCGCCGACCCGGGCGAAGGCCAGGCCGGTCGCCGCCGCCGGGGCGAGGTCGCCGGTCCCGATCCCGTGGCGGGTCAGGTGGTCGCGCAGCAGGCCGCCGAAGAAGTCGTCGCCGGTCTCCCCGGCGAACCGCACCGTGCGGCCAAGCGCGGCCAGCGCCACCGCGACGTTGAGCGGGCTGCCGCCGGGCACCGCGGTGAAGGTCCACGATCCCGGCGTGCCGATCAGGTCGACCAGGCTCTCGCCGACCACTAGGAACGTCATGCGGCATCCTCTCCCGGGTCCTCCGCCAGCACCCGCTGGGCGACGGCGAACGCGGCGTTGGCGGCGGGCACCCCGCAGTAGATCGCGGTCTGCAGCAGCACCTCCTTGATCTCGTCGGTCGTGAGCCCGTTGCGCCGCGCGGCCCGTACGTGCATGGCCAGCTCCTCCAGCTGCCCGCGCGCCACCAGTGCGGTGAGCGTGATGCAGCTGCGGGTGCGTCGGTCCAGCCCGGGCCGGGTCCAGATCTCACCCCAGGCATACCGGGTGATCAGGTCCTGGAAGTCCGCGGTGAACTCGGTGATCCGCGCCTGCGCCCGGTCCACGTGCGCGTCGCCCAGCACCTCGCGGCGCACCCGCATGCCGTCCTCGTAGCTCATGCCGTCCTCCAGCGGGTGGTCAGATGCCGCGTGATCGCCTCGTTCACGACGTCCGGGCGTTCGGCGGTGGCCAGGTGGGCGGCCCCCGGCACGACCAGCAACTCGGCCTCCGGGATGTCCCGGGCGAGGACCTCGGCGTGCTCGGGCGGGGTCGCCGGGTCCTCGGCTCCGGCGATCACCAGCGCGGGCGCGCGGACGTCGCCGAGCCGGTCACGGACGTCGAAGACCGCAAGGGCCTCGCAGCACGCGGCGTACCCCTCGGGGTCGGCGTCGCGCAGCATGTCCAGGTAGCGCTCGGCGTCGGGGAAGCCCGCCGTGAACCACCGTCTCCTCGTCGCCTCGGCCAGGGGTTTCGTGCCCTCGGCGCGGACCAGCGCGGCGCGTTCGTGCCAGCTCTCCGCGGTGCCGAACCGGGCGGAGGTGCAGCACAGGACCAGGCTCGCGACCCGGTCCGGCGCGATCAGCGCCAGCGTGGTCCCGACGGCCCCGCCCAGCGACACCCCCGCGTACGCCACGGTTTCCACGGCGTGGCGGTCGAGCAGCGCCAGCACCCCGGCGGCGAGGTCGTCCACCGTCGGACCACGCGTGAAGCCGGATGCGGCCCGCGACCCGCCGTGGCCGGGCAGGTCGTAGCGGAGCACCCGCCAGGTGCGCGTGAGCGCGGGAAGCTGCGGCTCCCACAGGTCGAGCGTCGTGCCCAGCGAGGGTCCCAGCACGACGACCGGCGCGTCCGGCGGTCCGTCGAATCGGTGGTGCAGGATCATGATGCCTTTCCCTGGTGGTGCTGCAGGGCCCGATCGACGAGGGCGGGCGCGGACCCGACGCCGGGGTCCTCCCCGTGTTCGGCCAGCACGGTGAGCAGGTGATCGAGATTGTGCCGCATGCGCTCGGGGAACACCTCCAGCCCCTCGGCCAGCTCGGCGGCCGTCTCGGCCGCGCCGCCGGCCAGGCGCAGGCACTCGCGCAGCGGCTGCCACTCGGCGTGCCAGCTCCCCGCGGGCCGCTCGTGCTCGGCGACCCGCGCGGTGAGCAGGATCTGCGCGAGCGCGGGCGCCTGCACCGCCGCCGATCTGATCATCGTGGCGAGCACCGGGTTGCGCTTGTGCGCCATCGCCGACGAGGCGCCCCGGCCCGGCGCGGCGGGCTCGGCGACCTCGCCCACCTCGCTCTGCGCCAGCAGGATCACGTCGGTGGCGAGCTTGCCCAGCGCGCCCGTCACGGCGGCGAGCGCGCAGGCCAGGTCGGTCACGGGCGTGCGCAGCGTGTGCCAGGGCAGCACCGGCTCGGCCCAGCCCGGTCTCGGCCGCGAACAGCGGCAACAGGTCGAGGGCCCGCTCGCCGTACCCGGCCATGGTGCCGGCCGCGCCGCCGAGCTGGACCGGCAGCCGCACCGCCGCGAGGCGGTCGCACCCGTCCCGGCAGCCGACCAGCCACCCGGCGGCCTTCAGCCCGAACGTGGTGGGCACGGCCTGCTGCCCGAGCGTACGGCCCGCCATCGGGGTGTCCCGGTGCTCACCGGCGAGCCGGGCCAGCGCGGCGAGCACCCGGCCGAGGTCGCGCAGGATCGTCTCGCGGGCCCGCGCGGCGACCAGCATCGCCGCCGTGTCGAGGATGTCCTGGCTGGTCGCGCCGTGGTGCACCCAGGACCCCGCCTCGCCGGCCGCGGCCCGCAGATCCTTGACGAGCGGCACGACCGGGTTGCCCGCGTCCCTGGCGCGGCGGGCGAGGTCGGCGGCGTCGCAGCGGTCCTCCCCGCTCGACAAGGCGTCGGCCGCCTCGGCGATCGCGGCGACGGCCCGCTCAGGGACGACGCCGAGGCGGGCCTGCGCCCGCGTGAGGCACACCTCCGCCTCCAGCATCGCCCGCAGCCAGGCGTCGTCGGCCGTGACCGCCTCCACCTCCGTGCCCGCCCACACCGGGGAGAGCAGGCCGCGATCAGAACTCGCGTCAGAACTCAAGGAAGACCGTCTCCTCCTCGCCCTGCAGCCGTACGTCGAACCGGTAGACGTCCTGCCCCTCCGGGCGGGCCAGCAACGTCGCGCGGCGGGCCGGGTCGAGGGAGTCGAGCAGGGGGTCGGGCGCGTCGGCGAGGTAGACACGGGTCCGCACCGGTTTGAGCAGGCCCCGCGCGAACACCAGCAGCGCGGCGTACGGACGGGACGGCGGCGCGAGGCGGAACCGGTAGGAGCCGTCGGGCGCGGTGCCGCACCGCCCGAAGCCGGAGACACCGGCACCTCCGCGGCCCAGGGCGGACCGATCGCCGGGTTCCCCGGTCCAGAGCTCCAGCAGGGCGTCGGGCACGGGCTCGCCGGCTCCGTCGAGGACCCGGCCGGTGATCGTCACGGCCCCCTGATGGCCCTCGGGGACGAGCTCCCAGTCCCCCGCGTACGGCAGGGCGAACCCGAAGAACGGGCCGACGGTCTGCGAAGGGGTGGTCACGCGTCCTCCATCGGGGTGCGGCCGAGCACCACGTCCCACCGGTAGCCGAGCGCCCACTCCGGCTCGGTGATGTCCAGGTCGAACGTGGAGACGAGCCGCTCGCGGGCGGCCGGGTCGGGGATGGACTGGAAGATCGGGTCGAAGGCGAACAGCGGGTCGCCGGGGAAGTACATCTGCGTCACCAGGCGCTGGGTGAACGCAGTACCGAAGATCGAGAAGTGGATGTGCGCGGGCCGCCAGGCGTTCGGGTGGTTGCGCCAGGGATAGGCCCCCGGCTTGATCGTGACGAACCGGTAGCGGCCCTCGTCGTCGGTCAGGCACCGGCCCGCGCCCGTGAAGTTGGGGTCGAGCGGCGCCGGATGCTGGTCGCGCTGGTGGGCGTACCGGCCGGCGGAGTTGGCCTGCCAGATCTCCACCAGCGTGTCCGGCACCGGCCGGCCCGACGCGTCGAGGATCCGCCCGGTGACGATGATGCGCTCGCCGAGCGGCTCGCCCGCGTGGCCCGCGGTCAGGTCGGCGTCGAGCGGGTCCACCTCGTCGCGACCGAAGACCGGGCCGGTCAGCTCGGCCGCCTCCGGGTCCTCCTTCATCTCCAGCGGCGGCCGGGACGGCGCCCGCAGGACCGTGCTGGCGTAGTCCGGGTAGAGGTAGGGCGGGTGTGTCACGATGTCTCCTCTTCGTAGGGCAGGCCCACGTAGTTCTCCGCCAGCGTCGTCCCGGCCGCCTCTGAGGACGTCACGTAGTCGAGGTAGGAGGTCTGCAGCCGCCGGGCGTAGGCGTCGTCGGACTCGAAGGTGTGCAGCAGCGTCGTCATCCACCACGAGAAGTGCTGCGCCCGCCACACCCGGGGCAGGCAGGCCCGCGAGTAGCCGTCCAGCGCCTCCGTCGAGCCGTCGGCGAAGAAGCGGGCCAGCGCCTCGGTCAGCACCCGCACGTCGGCCACCGCCAGGTTGAGCCCCTTCGCGCCGGTCGGCGGCACGATGTGGGCCGCGTCCCCGGCCAGGAACAGCCGGCCGTGCTGCATGGGCTCGGCCACGAAGCCGCGCATGGGGGTGATCCCTCTTTCGACGATGTCGCCGGTCGCGAGGGTGAAGCCGGGCACGGTCTCCAGCCGGGCCCGCAGCTCGGCCCAGATCCGCTCGTCGGGCCACGCTTCGAGGTCCTCGTCGGGCGCCACCTGGAGGTAGAAGCGGCTGATCTCCGGGGAGCGCATGCTGTGCAGCGCGAAGCCGCGCTCGGTCCGCGCGTAGATCAGCTCTTCCGACGACGGCTTGACCCTGGCGAGGATGCCGAGCCAGGCGAAGGGGTAGTCGCGGCGATACTCGGTCAGCACGCCCTCGGGGATCGACGCCCGGGACACGCCGTGGAAGCCGTCGCACCCCGCGATCACGTCGCAGTCCAGCCGCTCGCCCCCGAAAGTGAGGTACGGCCGGTCGGTGTCGATGTCGTGCAGGGCCACGTCGTCCACCTCGAAGCGGACGTCGCCCCCGGCGGCCAGCCGGGCGGCGATCAGGTCCTTGACCACCTCCTGCTGGCCGTACACGGTGATGGACCGGCCGGGCACCAGCCGCTCGAAGGCGATCCGGTGGCCCGCTCCGCCGTACCGCAGCTCGATGCCGTGGTGGGGCAGGCCTCCCGCTTCAGCCGCTCGCCCACGCCCGCCTCGACGAGCGTGTCCACCGTGCCCTGTTCGAGCACCCCCGCCCGCACCCGCCGCTCGACGTACTCCCTGCTGCGGCGTTCGAGCACGACGGACTCGATCCCGCGCAGATGGAGCAGATGGGAGAGCAGCAGGCCGGCCGTCCGGCCCCGATGATCCCGACCTGAGTTCGCATGGCTCAAGCATCGGGAGCATCCGCCGTCCCGCGTAGGCTTTGCTTCTACTGAGTGGAAGAAGGAGTCACATGGCCGGCGGCGCGCGCGACCTGGGGCGTTCCGTGACGTCCCGGGTGCTGGCCATCCTCGGCGCCTTCGACGCCCATCATCCGCGGCTCACGCTGACGGAGATCGCCGGGCGGACCGGCATGGCGCTGAGCACCGTCCACCGGCTCGTCGCGGAGCTGGAGGAGTGGCGCGCCCTGCGCCGCGGCGCCGACGGGCGCTACCAGATCGGCCGCCGCCTGTGGGAGCTGGGACAGCTCGCCCCCGACCCGCTGCAGGAGGTCGCGCACCCCTGGCTGCAGGAGCTGTTCGGCGGCACCGGCGAGAACGTCCACCTGGCGGTGCGCGACGGGGTCGAGGTGCTCTACGTGGACAAGGTGTACGGCAAGCGGGCCGTGCCGATCGTCTCGCGGACCGGCTCGCGCCTGCCCATGCATCCGACCGGCGTCGGCAAGGCGCTGCTCGCCTTCGAGCCGGCCTGGTTCGTCACGTCCTACCTGTCCCGTCCGCTGGAGCGGCCGACCCCGCACACCATCTTCGAGCCGGGCCGGCTGGCCCGCGAGCTGGCCCAGGTGCGCGCCCAGGGATACGCCACGACCCACGAGGAGATGACGCTCGGCTCCTGCTCGGCCGCCGCGCCGGTGCTGGTCGGGGACCGGCCCGTCGCGGCCGTCGGCATCGTGGTGTCCTCGCGGCGGGTGCGCGAACTGCCCCGCCTGGTCGATCCGCTGCTGGCGGTCGCGGCCCGCATCGCCGGCGACTACCGGGCCGCCGTGGCCGGTCCCCCGAAATCGATCAACGTTCGTTAAGATCGGCGGCGAACGTGAGAAAAGGGGATCGCAGGTGGGCCGGGACGAGGAAGCGCTGAAGGCCATCGACTTCTCCACGCCGAGTGTGGCGCGGATCTACGACTGGTGGCTGGGCGGCAAGGACAACTTCGCGGTCGACAGGGCCGCCGCCGAGAAGCTGCTCGAGCTGGTCGGCGCCGACGGCCGCCTCGTGATCAGGCAGAACCGGGAGTTCCTCGGCCGCGCCGTCCGCTTCCTCAGCGAGGCGGGCATCCGGCAGTTCCTCGACCTCGGCACCGGCATCCCCACGCAGGGCAACGTCCACGAGGTCGCCCACGAGGTCGATCCCGAGGCGACCGTCGTCTACGTCGACAACGACCCCATCGTCGCCGCGCACGGCCGGGCGCTGCTCACCGGCAGCGGCCGTACGGGCGTGGTGCAGGCCGACATGCGCGACCCGGACAAGATCGTCGAAAGCCCGATCACGAAGGAACTGATCGACTTCAGCAAGCCCGTGGCCGTGCTGTTCGTCGCGGTGCTGCACTTCGTGGACGACGACGACGCCGAGCGGGTCGTGGCCTACTTCCGCGAGCGCATGGCCCCCGGCAGCTACCTCGTCATCTCCCATGGCACCCAGGGCCGCCTGAGCGAGGACACGATCACCGAGACCCGGGCGGTGTACGAGAAGTCCACGGCCGCGCTCCGCGACCGCACGCCGGAGCACATCGCCCGGTTCTTCACCGGGTTCGAGCTGGTCGAGCCGGGGCTGGTCGACGTGGCCGACTGGCGCAACGACAGCGACTTCGTCGAGCACAGCAAGGGCGGCTACGTCCTCGGCGGCGTCGGCCGGCTCCGCTGAGTCTTCCCCTGACGGGAGTACTGTAGGCGGGAGGGGCGAACGGGCGAGGGGGACGCCATGGACGCCGTCGTGATCGAGTCGCTGGAACCCCTGGTCGCCGAGCTGCGGTCCCGGGGCTACGCCGTCGTGGGCCCGGTCGTGCGCGAGCGCGTCATCCGCTTCGAGGAGATCGCGTCGGCCGACCGGCTCGCCAGGGGGTGGACCGACGTCCAGGAGCCCGGCCGCTACCGCCTCGCCGAAGGCGCAGGCGAGATGATCTTCTCGTTCGCGGCGAGTCCCGACTCCGCCAAGCGGTACACCCAGCCGCCCCGTCAGACGCTGTTCCGCATGCGCGGCGAACAGATCGAGGAGGCGGAGCAGGACGCCCCGCGGGTCGCCCTGCTCGGTGTGCGGGCCTGCGACCTGGCCGCGATCGCCGTGCAGGACCGGGTCTTCCTCGGCGGCAGGCACCCCGATCCCGCGTACCTGCGGCGGCGGCGGGCCCTGCTGCTGGTCGCGGTCAACTGCGCCGTGCCCGGCGGCACCTGCTTCTGCGTCTCCATGCACACCGGACCGCGGGCCACCACCGGGTTCGACCTCGCGCTCACCGAGCTGGCCGCGCCGCACCGGTTCGTGGTGGAGACCGGCAGCGAGCGGGGCGAACAGATCGTCGCGGCGCTGCCGCACCGGCCCGCCTCGGCCGAGGACCTGGCCGCCTCCGCCGAGGTGTCCCGCGACGCCGCCGAGCACATGGGCCGCCACGTGGAGACCGAGGGCATCCAGGAGCGGCTGTCGGCGCACGACTCACCGCGCTGGGCGCAGGTCGGCGCCCGGTGCCTCACCTGCACGAACTGCACGATGGTCTGCCCCACCTGCTTCTGCACCACGGTCGAGGACGCCACGTCGTTCACCGACGGCGCGGCCGAGCGGATCGAGCGCTGGGACTCCTGCTTCACGCTGGACTTCTCCGAGGTCAACGGGACGCCCGTGCGCGGCTCGAACGCCGGCCGCTACCGCCAGTGGCTCACCCACAAGTTCTCGACCTGGATCGACCAGTTCGGCATGTCGGGCTGCGTCGGCTGCGGGCGCTGCATCACCTGGTGTCCCGTCGGCATCGACGTCACGGAGGAGCTGGCGAACCTGCCATGATCGGCGGCCCGCACCCGATGACGCCGGCGCCGTACCGCGTGCGTTCCCGCCGTCCTGACCGGGTCGACACCGTGACGCTGACGCTGGAGCCGTTGCGCGGAGACTGCCCGCCGTTCCACCCCGGCCAGTTCACCATGCTGTACGCCCCCGGCGTGGGGGAGATCGCGGTCTCGGTCAGCGGACGGGCCCCCTCCGGCGGCTACACGCAGACGATCAGGGCCGTGGGCGCCGTCAGCGCCGCCCTGTGCGGCAAGCGGCCCGGTGACGTCGTCGGCGTGCGCGGGCCGTACGGCCAGGGCTGGGGACTGCGCGCCGCTGCGGGCCTCGACGTGGTGGTGGCCGCGGGCGGGCTGGGCCTCGCCCCGCTGCGGCCGCTCGTGCGGGCGCTGCTGCGCGACCGGCTCGGCTATGGCCGGATCAGCGTGATCGCCGGCAGCCGGGCGCCCGCCATGCTGCTGTTTCGAGGGGACCTGGCCCGCTGGGCCCGGCAGGGCGCGGACGTCAAGGTGATCGTGGACCACCCCGACCACACCTGGCGGGGACCGGTCGGGCTGGTCACCCGGCTGATCGACCAGATCGTCTTCGAGCCGCGCCGCACGTACGCCTTCGTGTGCGGGCCTGAGGCGATGATGCGGGAGACGGCGGCGGAACTGGTGCGGCGCGGTGTCGCCCCCGGCCGGGTGGAGCTGTCGCTGGAGCGGAACATGAAGTGCGCGGTGGCCCGCTGCGGCCACTGCCAGTTCGGTCCGCTGTTCGTGTGCGAGGACGGGCCGGTGCTGCGGTACGACCGCGCGGCCCCGATGCTCGCCGTCCCGGAGCTGTGAGAGGGGGGTCGCGGTGGTGGACAGGGCGCCCCGGCTGGCCGTGTGGAAGTTCGCCTCGTGCGACGGGTGCCAGCTCACGTTCCTCGACTGCGAGGACGAGCTGCTCTCCGTGGCGGCCCGGGTGGAGATCGCCTACTTCCTCGAAGCGTCCAGCGCCCCCGGGCCGGGCCCGTACGACCTGTCGCTCGTGGAGGGGTCGATCACCACGCCGGAGGACCTGGAGCGGATCAGGCACGTGCGGCGCGTGTCGAAGCGGCTGGTCACCATCGGCGCGTGCGCCACCGCCGGGGGCATCCAGGCGCTGCGCGACTTCGCCGACGTCAAGGAGTTCGCCGCGGTCGTCTACGCCCGGCCCGACTACATCGCCACCCTGGACCGTTCGACGCCCATCGCCGCGCATGTGCCGGTCGACTTCGAGCTGCGCGGCTGCCCGCCGGACAAGCACCAACTGCTCGAAGTGATCTCGGCGTTCCTCGCCGGGCGGCGGCCGGTCGTGCCCGCGCACAGCGTGTGCGTCGAGTGCAAGGCCAGGGGCAACGCCTGCGTGATGGTCGCGCACGGCACCCCCTGCCTGGGACCGATCACCCAGGCGGGCTGCGGGGCGCTGTGCCCGGCGTTCAACCGGGGCTGCTACGGCTGCTTCGGCCCGATGGAGAGCCCCAACCACACCTCGCTGAACCACTGGATGCGCGGCCTCGGAATGAGCACCCCCGAGCTGGTGCGGATCTACCGGACCTACCACGCCACGACCGAGCCCTTCCGGAGGGCGGCGGAGGAGGCCCAGGAGTCCGGGGAGGGGGAGGAGTGACGCACAAGACGGTGCGGATCGGCGCCCTGACCCGGGTCGAGGGCGAAGGCGCGCTGGTGGTGCACGCCCACGACGGCCGGATCATCGGCCTGGAGCTGCGGATCTACGAGCCGCCCCGGTTCTTCGAGGCGATGCTGCGGGGCCGGGGCCACATGGAGCCCCCGGACATCACCGCCCGCATCTGCGGCATCTGTCCCGTCGCGTACCAGATGAGCGCCTGCCAGGCGATCGAGGCGGCCTGCGGAGCGGAGATCACCGGGCCGCTGCGCGATCTGCGACTGCTGCTCTACTACGGCGAGTGGATCGAGTCGCACGCGCTGCACGTCTACCTGCTGCACGCGCCCGACTTCCTCGGCTACGACAGCGGCGTCGCGATGGCCGCCGACCGCCGAGACCTGGTGGAGCGCGGGCTCGAACTGAAGAAGGCGGGCAACGAGCTGATCACCGCGATCGGCGGGCGGCCCATCCACCCCGTCAACGTCAAAGTGGGCGGCTTCTACCGGGCGCCGACACGGCACGAGCTCGCCCCCGTCGCCGAACGGCTGCGCCGCGCCCGCGACCACGCCCTCGCCACCGTCGCCTGGGTCGCCGGGTTCGACTTCCCCGACGTCGAGCACGACTACCGTTTCCTGGCGCTGCGTCACCCCGGCGAGTACGCCATCCTGTCCGGCACGGTCGTCACCGGCGACGGATACCGCCCGGTCTCCGGCTTCGAGGTGGCAGGGTGGCCGGACCACGTGATCGAGGAACAGGTGCCCCACTCCACCGCCCTGCACGCCCGGCTCGACGGCGAGACCGGTTACCTCACCGGCCCCCTGGCCCGCTACGCGCTCAACTCGGCGCGGCTGTCCCCGCTCGCCCGGGATGCGGCGGCCGCGGCGGGGCTCGGCCCCGTCTGCCGCAACCCCTACCGCGGCATCGTCGTGCGGGCCGTGGAGATCGTGCACGCGTGCGACGAGGCGCTGCGCCTCCTCGACGGATACGCCGAGCCGGAGCGGCCGTGTGTGCCGGTCGAGCCGCGGCCGGGCGTCGGTCACGGCGCGTCGGAGGCCCCGCGGGGCACGCTCTACCACCGCTATCGGCTCGACGACGGCGGGCTGGTCGCCGAGGCCGGCATCGTGCCGCCCACCGCGCAGAACCAGGCGCGCATCGAGGCGGACCTGCGCGACCTGCTGGCCCCGCGCCTCACCCTGCCCGAGGACGAGCTGGCCCTCCTGTGCGAGAGGGCGATACGCAACCACGACCCCTGCATCTCCTGCTCGGCCCACTTCCTCGACTTCCGGGTGAACCGTGGGTGAGAGCGTGGTCATCGGCGTCGGGAGCGATCTGCGCGGGGACGACGCGGCGGGCCTGGAGGTCGCCCGGCTGCTGCGGGGCACGCTGCCGCCGTCCGTCGCGGTCGTGGAGAGCTCCGGAGACCCGGCGGCGCTGGTCGAGGCGTGGTCGGGCGCCGTGCTCGCGATCGTGGTCGACGCCGTCTCGTCCGGCGCTCCGCCCGGCACCGTGCATCTGCCCCTGCACATGCCCGTGCGCCCGCCCGTGCGGGCCGGGTCTCACTCTCTCGGGCTGGCCGACGCCGTCGAGCTGGGGCGCGCCCTCGGCCGCCTGCCGGACGAGCTGGTCGTCACCGGCATCGAGGGCGGCGACTTCACCCCTGGTGCCCCGATGACCCCGCAGGTCCTGGCCGCGGTCCGCCGTACGGCCGATGAGCTGCGGGAACGGCTGTCTCGGGAACGGCCTGGCGCACCTCGAACGTGACCTGCGGCGGCACCCGCAGCGTGGCGCAGACGGCGCAGTGCTCCAGGACCGACAGGAGTGAGGCGCGCAGCCCCGCGGGCAGGCCGGGGGCGTCCACCGACAGCTCGATGGAGTCGATCCGCCCCGGACAGACGCCCAGGCCGTACCGCGCGGTCACGCCCACCCCGGCGGGCAGCTGACGGTGGCGCAGGTAGCGTTCCGCGCAGCAGGCGACGCCCGCGGCCACGCTGCCCACGAACAGCTCGGCCGGAGTGGGGCCGGTGTCGCTCCCGCCGACGTCCGCGGGCTGGTCGGTGCGGATCACGTGGCGCCCGATCCGGACGTCGAACCGGTCGGCTCCGTGCCAGGCGACCCGGATGACACCGTCACGCGGCTCACTCATGGCGCACCCCCGCGTCCGATTCGGCTCTATCCGAGTATGTCCGTGGCGGGCGGTGGGTGGGCGCATACGGACCGTAAGAAGCCGGTCGCGACCTGGCAAAGAGCAGGAGCCCGGAGTGCCCCGGTTTGCGACACTCCAACTGTGGGGGCCGACGGGGGAGCGGACCATGATCCCGCAGACGCACCTGGACGGGCTGCTGGCCGAGCTGCACACGAGGTTGCAGGCGGTCCTGTCGACGCGTGACCGTGTGCACGCGTTGCTGGAGGCGGTCGTCTCGGTGGGCGGGGACCTCGATCTGGAGACCGTGCTGCGCCGGATCGTGGAGACCGCCGCCGCGCTGGTCGACGCCCGATACGGCGCGCTCGGCGTGATCGGGGAGGACGACACCCTCGCCCGCTTCATCCCCGTGGGGCTGAGCGAGGAGGAGATCGCCGGCATCGAGCACTGGCCCCACGGCCTGGGCCTGCTCGGGCTGCTGATCAAGGAACCCCGGCCGCTGCGGCTGGCCCGCATCCGCGACCACCCCGAGTCGTACGGCTTCCCGCCCGGCCACCCCCCGATGACCGGATTCCTCGGCGTGCCCGTACGCGTCCGGGGCGAGCTGTTCGGCAACCTCTACCTGACGGAGAAGTGCGGGGGAGGGGAGTTCGACGCGGACGACGAGGCGATCGTCGTGGCCCTCGCCAGCGCCGCCGGGGTGGCGATCGAGAACGCCCGCCTGTACGAGGACACCCGCCGCAGGGAGACCTGGCTGCAGGCGTCCGCGGAGATCACGAGGAGTCTGCTGTCCGGCGCCGAGACCCCGCGGGTGCTGACGCTGATCGCCCGCCGCGCCCGGCAGATGGCCGGCGCCGACGTGGTGGCGATCCTGCTGCCGGAGGACGGCGGCCGGACGCTGCGGGTCGCGATCGCGGACGGCGTGCCCGGCTCGGCCCGGGTGCGGCGGCTGCCCGTCGAGGGCTCGCTGGCCGGGCAGGCGTTCGTCCACGCGGAGCCCCGCGTGGTCACCGACCTGGGCGACACCGACCTCCTCACGGCGCTCGGAGAGACGGGAGCGGTGTGCGCCGTGCCGCTGGGGGCCCCGGGGGCGGTGCGCGGCGTGCTGTCGCTGGGCAGGCGGCCCGGCCGCGTCCCGTTCAGCCGGCCCGAGGTGTGCATGGTGCACTCCTTCGCCGGGCACGCGGCCGTCGCGCTCGAACTGGACGAGGCACGCAGGGACGCCGAGCGGCTCGGCCTGCTGGAGGACCGCGACCGCATCGCCAAGGACCTGCACGACGTGGTCATCCAGCGGCTGTTCGCGGTCGCGATGACGCTGACGGGCGCCGCGCGGCTGGTGGAGCACCCGGAGGCGGCCGCGCGGCTGCGGACCGCGATCGACGAACTCGACGGCACGATCCGGCAGATCCGCTCCACGATCTTCGCTTTGCGGGCCCCGGCGGGCGCCCCCGGGCTGCGTGCCCGGCTCGTCGAGCTGGTCGAGGGCGCGCGGGGGCCCCTCGGCTTCGTGCCGTCCCTGCGCATGGACGGGCAGCTCGACACCCGCGTGCCCGCACCGATCCGCGAGCACCTGCTGGCCGTGGCGCGGGAGGCGATCTCCAACGTGGTGCGGCACGCCCACGCCACCCGCGCCACCGTCACCGTGTGCCTGGACAAGGACCGGCTGACCCTGCTCGTGGAGGACGACGGGGTCGGCATCCCGGCGCGGGGACGCCGTAGCGGCCTGCGCAACCTGCGTGACCGCGCCGAGAGCCTGGGCGGCTCGTGCGCCGCCGAGGCCCGCGCCGCCGGGGGAACCCGCCTGTGCTGGAGCGTCCCGCTGCCGTCGACCCCGTCGACAGCGTGAGACGCCGTGAGGAGGCATCGCGCCATGACCGAGCCGATCAGTGATTCCGTCGTCGATCCCGTCGTCGATCCGGTCGTCGTCGGCACCGACGGGTCCGCCGGGGCGACCCGGGCGGTGGAGTGGGCGGCCGACCACGCCGGCCTGCGGGGCCTGCCCCTGCGGGTGGTCCACGCCGCCGAGCGCCTGCCGTACGACGCCCCGCGCTATCCGGTCCCCGACAGTTACGACAGGCTGGCCCCCTCCGGGCAGCAGATCCTCGACCACGCCGAGCGGGTCGCCCGGCACCGGCGCCCGGCCTCGACGTGACGACAGAGCTGGTCGAGGGGCGTCCGGGCCGTGTCCTGCGCGACCAGGCCGCCCGCGCCGCCGAAGTGGTGCTGGGCAGCCACGGCGCGGGCGGCTTCCCCGGCATGCTGCTCGGGTCGGTGGGCAACCAGGTCGCCGGTCACGTGGCCGTGCCGGTCGTCGTCGTACGGCCGGCGCCCCCGGAGGCGGGGGCGGAGATCGCGGTGGGGTTCGACTGCTCGGAGGCGTCCGGGCCCGCCCTGTCGTACGCGTTCGAGGAGGCGCGGCTGCGCGGCCACCGGGTGCGTATCGTCTGCGCCTGGGAGCCGCCGGTGCCGTATGGGCCCGCGATCGCCATGGACCTGGACGAGATGCGGCGGGCCGCGGAGGACTACGCGCGCGGCGAGCTGCGGCCGTGGCAGGGCGGGTACGCCGACGTCAAGATCGAGCTGGACATGGTACGCGCCCATCCGGTCTCCGCGCTGCTCGGCGCGTCCTCCCGGGCCGTCCTGCTCGTCGTCGGCTCCCACGGCCGCAACGCCTTCACCGCGGCCGTGCTCGGCTCGGTGAGCCGCGCCGTGCTCGCCCACGCGCACTGCCCAGTGGCGGTGGTGCGGGGAGAGGCGCGGCGGTGAGTCACCGGATGAGCCGGGCCGGCCGCAGGCCCGGGACGGTCCGCGCCAGCAGGTCGGCCACGTGCCCGGGGCCCTGGCCCTCGGGGCCGAGCACGTCGATCTCGCCGTCGCGGACGGTCACCTCCCAGGACGTCTCGGATGGGTAGCGCTCGCGCAGGGCGGCCAGGACGGCCTCGCGCAGCTCGTCGTCCGACCTGGCCAGCAGCGCCATGAGGTCGCGGCGGCTGACCATGCCGACGACCCGCTCGTCGCGCAGCACGGGCACGCTCTTGATCCTTTTGGCGATCACCAGGTCCGTCAGCACCCGCGCGTCCGTGGTGTCCTCGACCGTGCTCACCTGGCGGGACATGACGTCTCCCACGGTGCGGGGCGGCGAGGCGCCCGGCGCGAAGGCGCCGCACAGCAGGTCGATCTCGCTGACCATCCCGACCAGCTCCCCGTGCTCCCCGAGCACGGGGGCGGCCGTGATGCCGTGGTCGTACAGCGTCCGGATCGCCCGTCGCATGGAGTCGTCGCGGCGCAACGTGATCGCCGGGCTGCTCATGACCTCACCGGCCAGCATGGCCCACCTCCCGCGTCCGTCGCCGTCCTGGACGTTGCACGGTCATTCCATCGTCGCCCGGGTCGTACGGGCAGGTGCCGGAGGTCCCCGGCCGTCGGGTCTTTGGGCCCTGCGGCGGACGCGCTCACGGTGGTCGGATGGAGATGGCCCCGGGGAGGAACGATGACCGTAGAAGCCATGACCGCCGCCGACGTGATGAGCAGGGTGCTCGTGACCGTGAAGCCGGACGAGTCGCCGCTCATGGCCTGGGAACTCATGCGCCGCGGGTCGATGCATCACCTGCCCGTGGTGGATGCGAATTCCCGCATCATCGGCGTGCTGACGCGAGAGGACATCGCGGCCCACTGGTCGGGCGGACCGGCGGAGCAGTCGAGCAGCCAGGTGCGGCAGTTGTTGTCCGGGCGCAGGTGCCCGCACGTGCCGCCCGACGCGTCGCTTCCCGCAGTGGCGGACGTCATGCTGGAGTCGGGGGTGGACGTCGTCCCGGTCATCGGGGCCTCCGGCACGCTGCAGGGTCTCGTCACCGTGACCGACGTGCTCGTGGCGGTCGCGGGCAGGCGGGGGGCCTCGCCCCGGCACGAGGAGGTGTCGGCCGGGATGTTCCGCCTTGAGCCGGTGCTGCCGCCGAAGCCCTCGCGGACCGCCGAGGACCAGCGGCAGGGACCGTGATCCCGATCGTGCACAATGGGTGCATGCTCCGCACGGTGGTGATCATCAAGTGAGTGCCCGTATCGACCATGCCGTCACGTCGGGCACCTTCAGCCTGGACGGCCAGACCTTCGACGTCGACAACAACGTGTGGGTGCTCGGCGACGACACCGAGTGCGTGGTGTTCGACGCTCCCCACGACGTCAAGGCGATCACGGACGTGGTCGCGGGCCGGCGCGTCGTGGCCATCCTCGCCACCCACGCCCACGACGACCACGTGCGGGTCGCGCCGGAACTGTCGGAGGCCACCGGGGCGCCGGTCCTGCTGCACCCGGCCGACCTGCCGGTCTGGCGGCTCACCCACCCCGATCGCGAGCCCGGCGGCACGCTGTCCGACGGGCAGGTCATCGAGGTCGCCGGAACCCGCCTCGAAGTGCTCCACACCCCGGGGCACGCTCCCGGCGCCTGCTGCTTCCACGCGCCCGGCCTCGGCGTCGTGTTCACCGGCGACACCCTGTTCCAGGGCGGTCCTGGAGCCACCGGCCGCTCGTTCTCCGACTTCGGCGTGATCATCGACTCGATCCGCGACCGCCTGCTGGTCCTGCCGCCCGAGACCGTCGTCCACACCGGCCACGGCGACAGCACGACCATCGGCGCGGAGTCGCCGCACCTCGACGAGTGGATCCGCCGGGGCCACTGACACCCGGGCCGCGCGCGGGGTCTTGACGATCAAACGCCCCGCGGCAGACACTCACGAGACCGACTCACCCGCCCCCGACTCCGCCGGGGGCGGCGTAGGTCTCCTGATGTTAGCGTTAACCACGCCGGTGGTCCCGAGTCGCCGGCCCGGGAGAGACGATGCGCAGCGGCACCAACCCCCCACCCCGCCTCCCACGCCTCGCCCTCGCGGCCGTCGCCGCGCTGTCCATGGTGGCGGGCCCGCTCACGACCCCGGCGCACGCGGCCGGGGCGGCGGAGCCGCCCGGCCTGCTGCTGCGGTACACGTTCGACGAGACGGGCGGCAGCGTCGTCCACGACGCCTCGGGTCACGGCAACGACGGCAGCTACGAGCGGACGCCCGCCTTCGGGCAGGGGGTGTCGGGCGGCTCGTTCAAGATGGCCGGAGGGTCGTCCTCGTCCACGACCGCGCCGTACGTGAAGATTCCGAACGGCGTGCTGAAGGGCCGCGGCAGCGTCACCGTCGCCACGTACGTGAAGTGGAACGCCTCGACGACGGTGAACCAGTGGCTGTTCGGCCTCGGCCCGGACAGCGGCGAATACCTGTTCACCTCGCCGTACAACGGCGGCAAGATCCTCTACTCGGCGATCACGACGGGTGGCTGGCAGGCCGAGTCGAAGCTGTCCGGGGGGTCGGCCCTGCCGGGCGACGCCTGGAAGCACGTCGCGGTGACCGTCGACGGCGACAGCAGGACGGCCGTCATGTACCTCGACGGCATCGAGGTGGCACGGGCGGCCGACGTGCCCGTCAAGCCCGCGGACCTGTACGACGCGACCAAGGACTACACGGGATACATCGGGAAGTCGCTCTACGCGGCCGACCCCTACTTCGCCGGTGAGGTGGACGACTTCCGGATCTACGACCACGCGCTGTCGGCGACCGAGGTGCTCCAGGTCTCCGGCAACACGGCGGCCGTCGGCGCGGCCACGCTGCCCGAGCTCAAATTCCCGGCGATCGTGGACGGCACGAACGGCAGGATCGTCCTGCCGGTGAAGGAGGGCACCGACCTCACCCGGCTCGCGCCCGAGTTCACCCTGGTCCCGGGGGCGAGCATCAGCCCGGCCTCCGGCACCGCGCGCGACCTGTCCGAGCCGGTCACCTACACCGTCACCGGCTCCGACGGCGCCCGGCGGACGTGGACGGTCGAGGCGCGGGTGATGAAGAGCCCGGTGCTCCCCGGCCTGTACGCCGACCCGAACATCACGGTGTTCGGCGACACGTTCTACATGTATCCGACCACCGACGGCTTCGCCGGCTGGAGCGGCACCCAGTTCCACGCGTTCTCGTCCAAGGACCTGGTCCACTGGACCGACCACGGCGTCGTCCTCGACCTCGGCCCGGACGTGACCTGGGCCGACAACAGCGCCTGGGCGCCGACGATCGCCGAGCGGAACGGCAGGTACTACTTCTACTTCAGCGGCGGCATGGCCACCGGCAACACCGCCAAGCACCTCGGCGTCGCCGTGTCCGACTCGCCGAACGGGCCGTTCAGGGACGCCCTGGGCAAGCCGCTGGTGGCGGCCGGGACCTACAGCGGCCAGATGATCGACTCCGACGTGTTCGTCGACGACGACGGCCGGGCGTACCTCTACTGGGGCAACGGCAACTCCTACCAGGTGCCGCTGAACGACGACATGGTGTCGTTCGACCCCGCCAAGGTGAAGACGTACAAGCCGAGCGGCTACAACGAGGGCTCGTTCGTCTTCAAGCGCGGCGGGATCTACTACTTCATGTGGTCGGAGAACGACACGCGCGACGAGAACTACCAGGTCGCGTACGCCACGGGCGCCTCGCCGCTCGGCCCGTGGACCAAGCGGGGCGTGATCCTGCAGAAGGACCTGTCCCTCGGGATCAAGGGCACCGGCCACCACTCCGTCGTACGGGTGCCCGGCACCGACGACTGGTACATCGCCTATCACCGCTTCGCCATCCCCGGCGGCGACGGCACCCACCGGGAGACCACGATCGACCGTATGGAGTTCGACGAGAACGGCCTGATCAAGAAGGTCGTGCCGACGCTGGAGAGCGTCGACCCGGTGTCGGTCGCGAACGCCGGGCCGGACGCCTCGGGCACCGAGGGGTCCCCGATCCGGCTGGCCGGGTCGGCCACCGGCGCGGCCAAGTGGAGCTACGCGCCCGTCGACGGCGTCGACTCCGGCGCGACCTGTTCATTCTCCGACCCCGGCGCCGCCGAGACCGCCGTCACCTGCACTGACGAGGGGACCTACACGGTCACGCTGACCTCCGGCCGCAGCCGCGGCACCGCGAAGGTGACCGTCGCCAACGCCGCCCCCGAGGCCGGGGACGTCGTCACGCCCGCCGGGCCGGTCGAGGCAGGCACGCGCGTGACCCTCTCGGTGCCGGTCGGCGACCCGGGCGCGAACGACGAACTCACCTGCACGGCGGACTGGAAGGACGGGACCACCTCGTCCGGCGCGATCGCCGGTGGGACGTGCACGGCTCGGCACACCTATGCGAAGCCGGGCGTTCACGAGCCCGTCGTCACCGTCGCCGACGACGACGGCGCGACCACCACGGCGACCGGCCGTCCGGTGGTCGTGTACGACCGGGACGCCGGCTTCGTCACCGGCGGCGGCTGGATCGACTCGCCCGCGGGGGCCTACCGCGCCAACCCCGCGCTGACCGGCACGGCCGCCTTCGGGTTCGTGGCCAAGTACGTGAAGAACACGGCTGAGAAGGACTACGCGGCTCCGATCGGGAGCACGACGTTCTCGTTCCAGGCCGGGCGCCTGAACTTCCGGTCCACGGCGTACGACTGGCTCGTCGTGTCGGGCGGGGAGATCCGCTACCGCGGCACCGGTACTGTCGGCGGCACTGGTACTGTCGGCGGCACCGCGCGGTACGGCTTCGAGGTCGTCGCCCGCGACGGCGACACCGGCGACGGGGACGGCGTCGACCGCTTCGCCGTCCGGATCTGGGACGAGAAGACCGGCGACGTGATCTACCAGAACGGCGCGGGCGACGCGGCCCACGGCAGCGTCGTCGTCCACGCCAAGTAGGTCCGGTGGAGAGACGGGCTCGACCGGCTGAGCTCAGCGGGTCACGGCGGTTTCCCGCTCCACACGCGACAACTTCTCGGGATTGCGCACGTGGTAGGCGCCGGTGACGTAGCCGTTCTCCACGCGCACCGCCACCACTCCGTCGATCTTCCCGTCGACTCGCACGAGCAGCCCGGGCCCGCCATTGATCTGAACCAGCTCGACCGACCTTTCCGCGTCGCGTTTCCACCAGCCGACGGCCAGCAGGCGAGCCACGTTGTCGATCCCCACGACGGGCCGCAGCAGGGCATGCCTGACTCCGCCGCCGTCGCTCAGGGCGACGACGTCCGGCGCGAGGATGTCGAGCAGGCTCTGCAGGTCGCCGGTTTCGACCGCCTGCTGGAAGGCCTGGAGGGCGGCCCGGGCCTCGGCCGGTGAGGCGATGCCGCGTGGTCGGCGCGCGGCGACGTGTGCCCGCGCCCGGTAGGCGATCTGGCGTACCGCGTTCGGGCTCTTGTCGACGGCTTCGGCGATCTCGTCGTAGTCCAGGCCGAACACCTCGCGCAGCACGAACACCGCCCGTTCGGTCGGCTGAAGGGTCTCCAGCACCAGCAGCATCGCCATCGAGACGCTCTCGGCGAGCTCGACGTCCTCGGCCACGTCGGGCGCGGTCAGCAGCGGCTCGGGAAGCCACGGCCCGACGTAGGCCTCCTTACGCCGCCCGAGCGCACGCAGCCGGTCCAGCGCCTGCCGGGTGACGATCCGCATCAGAAAGGCGCGCTCCTCCCGCACGGTGTCCAGATCGACGTCCACCCATCGCAGCCAGGTCTCCTGCAGCACGTCCTCGGCGTCGGCGGCCGAACCGAGCATCTCGTAGGCCACGGTGAACAGCAGATTGCGATGGGCGACGAACGCCTCGGTGGCAGAGTCCACGGAATCGACGCGGTTGGCACGATCGAGCGGCTCGGCTGCGTCCGCACTTCGTTTGCTGCGCTCGCTCATGCCCGGCTCCTGCCTGTTCGCTTTCAGCCCTGCCACACGCACAAGACGCCGGCCACCACCGCTTTGTAACACCCACGGTGGGTGGCCTATGTCACATGGCCGCGCTGTTACAGGGATGGGGGCGCCGGCGTCTCGTGGTCGTCAGGACGCCGCGCGAACGATCCGTACGGCACTACGGCACGCACCATCACGAGTTGAGAGTGAGAAGGGAAGACCTCTCCATGTCCACAGCCATGACGACCGACACGACGACCAAGCAGGAGGACCTGCGGTCGCGTATGCCCAACCCCCTCCCCTTCCTCCCCGAGATGGCCGAAGTCGGCGAAGGCCTGCACAGGGCCCTCCGGAACAGCGGGATCGCGCAGACCACCATCCACCTGCTGCAGCTGCGCGCCGGGCAGATGCTCGGCAGCACGTACTTCACCATCCGCGAAACCGGCAACCTCCGCAGGATCGGGGAATCGGAAGAGCGCATCACCGCCGTGGCCACCTGGCGGGACGCCTCCTACTTCACCGATGCCGAACGCGTCGCGCTGGAGCTCGTGGAGGCGGTCCTCACCCCGAACCCGTCCGGGGAGCGCGTCCCCGATGAGCTGTACGCCAAGGCGTCCGCGCACTACGACGCCAAGGCGATGTGGTCGCTCATCATGGCGATCGCCCACATCGGCTTCTTCACCCCCGCCGCTCTCATCGCCAAGCCGATCCCCGGCATGCCCCCCGGCCAGAACTACAACGAGTAAGAAAGGCACCCAGCATGAGCATCACCACGTTCGCGGTAGCGGGAGCGACCGGGCGGCTGGGCCGCCACGTCGTCGACGTCCTGACCGAGCGGGGGCACCGGGTCGTGCCGATGTCCCGAGCCACCGGCGTTGACATCATCACGGGTGAGGGCCTCGCTGAGGCCCTCACCGGGGTCGAGGTCATCATCGACGTCGCCTCGTGGCACTCCTCCGAGCAGGAGGCGGCGACGGAGTTCTTCCGCACGTCTGCCCGCAATCTGCACGAGTACGGTCAGAGGGCAGGGGTCGCCCGGATCGCCATGGCGTCCATCATCGGCGCCGACAAGGCCACCGCCGGTTTCCTCGCCGCCAAGAAGGTGCACGAGGAGCTCCTTCTGTCCGGCCCGCTCTCCGTCCGCATCCTGCGGGCCGCGCAGTTCCACGAGTTCGTCGGCCAGCTCCTGGACTGGCAGCAGGGCGACGTCGCCTACATCCCGGCCCTGCCCACCCAGCTCGTGGCCTGCCGCACCGTGGCCGAGGAACTGGTCGACCTCACCCTCGACCCCGGCGCACCCGTCCCAGGAACACCGATTCCCGAGATCGCCGGCCCCCGCAAGGAGATCATGGCGGAGGCGGCCGCACTCCTCGGCGCCCGCCGAAGCATCAAGGTCATAGGCGTCGACGGCTCGGGTATGCCCGATGCCGAGACCGCCGCCAACGGCGGATTCCTGCCCGGCCCGCACGCCAAGCTCGCAGGACCCACCTTCAAGGAGTGGCTCGGCACCCAACCCTGAGCCGGTCGTACGGCACGGCCTTGCCCTACTTTCGCCACTTTACCGATAGTTTTCGTGCTGGCTGAGTTCCTACTAAGGCTGCTGCCCGTCGTCGACGCACTGCACGAGCATTCAGCGCCTCTTGCCGCGTCCGGCCTGGTCAGGGCGGCGGGCCAAGCAGACCTACCCTGCGAGCCGGACGCCGGTGACGGTGAAGCGCTCGACCTCCGCCACGTGGCCGCCGGTGCTGGCGACGAGGGTGAGCGTCCGGCCCGGGGCCGCGCGGAAGGTCACGGTGGCGGACCAGGGGGCGTCGTCCCCTCCGGCCGAGACGCAGCAGCGCTCGCCGAGGGGGCCGGTGCTCCCGGTCGCGCGCACCCGCACCCGGATGCTCTCGTCCACTCCGGTGATCCTTCCGCCCACCTTGACGGGGGAGGACACGACGGCGCCGTACCGGGGGGTGGTGAGGGAGAAGGTGGTGTCGTCCGTGCCCACCACCTCCCACGGCGCGTCCGGCCCGGTGCCGAACCTGACCAGGTGGATGACGGCGGCGATGCCGGGCCGTCCGCCGCCCTCACCGCGGATCCCGACGGAGACGCGGGCGTCCGCGCCGGTCACCGTACGCTTGACCACCCGGTCGACATCGGTGAAACCCAGGAACCCCTGGGTGAAGGAGAGCGCGGTCCTTTCCGCGTCCAGGTGCCAGGGCTGGTGGCCGCCCGAGCGGTAGCTCTCCTGCCAGTCCCGCACCTGTTCCTCGTCGGCGAACGGCCACAGCGGCTGATAGCGGCCCGCCACGAGAGAGCCCGCGGAGGGGGTGGGGTGGTGGCCACCGGGCTGCTCGGCCGGACGGACACCGTGCCGGTTCCTGCGCCGCTTCCTGTGCGGGTCCCTGTGCCGGTTCCTGTGCCGGTTCCTGGGCCGGTTCCGCACGCGCCCGCCAGCAGGCCGAGCGCGGCCAGCACGGCGGGCGCCCACCGGGCCCGGCCCGCCCGGCCGTTTGTCACGCCGCCAGTCACGATGCTCGCTCCCGCCCCGAGAGGTTCACTTGACTGAGAGCATGCCCGGCGGGATGTCGGACATTCCCTAGCGGCACTTGCCCCGCAGCCAGGCGCGGTATTCCTTGGGGTAGTTCGTCATGACGCTGCCCGGGGACTGGTTGAGCACGGCCTGCCACTGGGACACGTTGCCCTTCCACGAGGGCGCCGGCTCGGTCCAGTGGACGCTGTCGGTCCACCGGCCGGCGGATCCCTTCAGCAGGGAGGGGTGACGCTTGGCCAGCTCGCCCTGGATCCAGGGGTCGTTGGAGTAGACCATGATCCGCTGCTTTCCCTGGCGTTCCCTGATCGGGTCGGAGATCTCCTTCCACCCCTTCGCGGCGAACTTGGGATTCGTGAGGACGGGCTTCGTCTCGGGCTTGATCTCCAGGAGCGCGACCAGTCCCAGGGAGCGCGCGTGGTCCAGCCACTGCCGCAGCGAGTAGACGCGCTCGCCCTGGTAGGGGCCCCGGGTGATGCGGCGGCCGGCCAGGTTGCCCGCGCCGTACGTCCACCAGATGTCGGTGAGTTTCTGCTGCGTGCCGGTCAGCCCGTGAGTGGTGCTGTTGTGCCACATCACGGCCTTGGTCCCCTCCTTGGTGAGCTGGACGTCGGCCTCGACCCCGGCGGCTCCCCAGGACTTCTGGTCGTCGAGCCCCCGCACGTTGTTGGGCTGGCGCATCTGGTCCTTCGCCCAGCCGTTGGCGCCCTCGGGGTAACCCCCGTGCCCGAACACCAGCGGGCAGCGCGGCAGCGCGCTCACGCCGGACGCCGCGGCGGGCGTGGCGCCCACCGTCGCGCCCGTGGCGAGGACGGCCCCCGCCGCACACAGAGCAGTCGTGATCCTCATCGTCCAACCCCCGAGATCGCCTGTGTCGTCAGCGCGGCATCGTATTGGCATGGTCATCGGGAGATCAAGAAACGGCCGGACAGGCGGTCATCGGAGCGATCCTCGCCACTGGCCAGCGCGGCATACAGTGGCCGATGGCAGAACTGTTAGCGGTAACAGCAGTGTGTCAACAGTCGAGTTTTCCGGGGCCGAGAACTTGACCACGGGCGATGCGAACGCTAACAATCGGCGCGCGAGACCCGCCGCCCGGTGAAGGAGATCCCCTCGTGCTCCAGGCACAGCTGACCATCGACCCCGCCCACCGGGTGGCCCCCGTACGGCGCCGCACGTTCGGCACGTTCGTCGAGCACCTCGGCCGCTGCGTCTACACCGGCATCTACGAGCCGGGCCACCCCACGGCGGACGGGGAGGGGTTCCGCGGCGACGTGCTCGCGCTCACCCGCGAGCTCGGCGTGACCACCGTTCGCTACCCCGGAGGCAACTTCGTCTCCGGCTACCGCTGGGAGGACGGCGTCGGCCCGCGCGAGCGGCGCCCGCGCCGGCTCGACCTCGCCTGGCACAGCACCGAGACCAACGAGATCGGGCTCGACGAGTTCGTCCGGTGGAGCCGCCTGGCCGGCCTGGAACCGATGATGGCGGTCAACCTCGGCACCCGCGGCGTCCAGGAGGCCGTGGACCTGCTCGAATACTGCAACATCCCGTCCGGCACCGCGCTGTCGGACCTGCGGATCGCCAACGGCGCCAAGGAGCCGCACGACATCCGCATGTGGTGCCTGGGCAACGAGATGGACGGCCCCTGGCAGATCGGGCACAAGACCGCCCGCGAGTACGGCAGGCTTGCCGCCGAGACCGCCCGCGCGATGCGCATGGTCGACCCCGGTCTCGAACTGGTGGCCTGCGGCAGCTCCGGCTCCTCCATGCCGACCTTCGGCGCCTGGGAGGCGACCGTGCTCGAGGAGACCTACGACCTGGTCGACCACATCTCCTGCCACGCCTACTACGAGGAGAAGGACGGCGACCTCGGCGGTTTCCTGGCCTGCGCCACCGACATGGAGCACTTCATCTCCACGGTCGTCTCCACGGCCGACCAGGTGGGGGCCAGGCTCGGCTCCCGCAAGAAGATCTCCGTCTCCTTCGACGAGTGGAACGTCTGGTACATGAGCCGCGTCCAGGCGGCGGCGCCCCGGCAGGACTGGCCGGTCGCGCCGCCGCTGCTGGAGGACCACTACCACCTCGCCGACGCCGTGGCCTTCGGCAGCCTGCTCATCACACTGCTGCGGCACAGCGACCGGGTCGCGGCGGCCTGCCTGGCCCAGCTCGTGAACGTGATCGCGCCCATCATGACCGAGCCGGGCGGCCGGGCCTGGAGGCAGACCACCTTCCACCCGTTCGCGCAGGCGGCACGGCACGCCAAGGGCGACGTCGTACGGGTCGAGCCCGTCTGCCCGACGTACGGGACGGCCGAGTTCGGCGAGGTGCCCGTGCTCCACGCGGTCGCCACGCAGGACGAGGCGGACACGACGCTGTTCGTGGTGAACAGGTCGACGGCCGAGCCGCTGGAGCTGGAGCTCGACGCGGGGCCGCTGGGCGCAGGTGGAGGCGCCGTGCGGATCGCCGAGGCGACCACGCTCACGCATGAGGACGTGTACGCCCGCAACACCGCCGACGACCCCGATCGGGTGGCGCCCCGCCCCAACACGAGCCACCGGAGCGATCCGCTCCGGATCGTGCTGCCGCCGGTCTCCTGGAACGTGATCAGGCTGTCGAGGGTCTGATCGGCGACACGTCTCAGGTGCCTCGCCGCGTCGTCGAGCCGGGGGAGGGCCGCGTTCACCCGCCGCTCCACGTGGGGGTGTCGTCCTCCTTCCACCGCAGTTCGTCCACGACGTCGACGACGCCGCTGACCCGGCGCGTCATCCGTACGGCGACGCGCGCGGCGCTGTGCCGGTCCATCTCACCGGTGAGCGTCACCACGCCCTGGTGGACGTGGACGCCCACTTTGGAGGTGTCGGCCCACAGGCTCCGGCCGAGGATCTCCACACGTACCTCGCGCTCGATCTCGCGGTCGGCACGTACGAACGTCTTGAGCAGGTCGTGGCGGCTGACAATGCCCCGCAGCCGGCCCTCGGCGTCCACGACGGCAGCCGCTTGACCCCGTGCTCGTCCATCAGGCGGGCCGCCGCGACCGTGGTCGTGCCTGCGGTGACCGTGACGGCGGGGGGAGGTCATCAGGTCGGCGGCCGTCTCCCCGGCCGCCTTGGTCCGCGCCCCGCCCTCCTGGCCGAGGCGGGCGCGCAGCCGCGCGCGAAGCGGCGGCCGGTAGCCCTCGCGGTAGTACTGCTCCCTGAACTCCTCCTTGCGCAGCAGGTCGGCCTCGGACACGACGCCGAGCACACGGCCGTCCCCGTCCACGACGGGCACGGCACCCACGGCGTGGGTGATCAGCACTTCGGCGATGTCCCTGAACGGCGTGCCGGCGTGGACGGACGCGACGTCCGTGGTCATGACGTCCTGCACCTTCATGTTCATGGCGGCCTCCCTTAAGGTCGCGGGGCGCCGCTTTGCCATCGGGGAAGTGGCCCGCGACTTCCATCCCATCCCCGGGCCGGGGCCACGTGCAGGGCCGAAGGTCCCGCAGCCGTTCCGTCGTACAGGTGCCGGCCGGGCGGAAGTCCCTCCGCTTGAGGACTTTCGTCTGCTGCGCCGTGGGCAGCGGACACGGTGCGATGGTGGCCGAGAGCACCAACCCGCGCGTCCGCGAACCGCTTCAGCACAGAAGGAGAAGTACATGGCCGGACAGATCGTCGTCGCCGTCGACGGATCGCAGCCAGCGACGGCGGCGCTGGAGTGGGCGGCGGACGACGCGCGGCGCCGGGGGGCCTCCCTGAGGATCGTCCACGTGCGGGAACCGTGGGCGCACGAGTACCCGTTCCACGCCGTGGAAGGCTTCGCCCAGTCCTACAGCGAGTTCTGCGAGGGTGTGCTCGCGGCGGCCGCCGCCCGCGCCCGCGAGATCGTCCCCGGCCTGGAGGTGACCACGGAGCTCGCCGAGGGGACGGTCGTCGAGACCCTGCGCGCCGGGTCTGCCGGCGCCGACGCCCTCGTGGTCGGCAGCCGGGGGATGGGCGGCTTCTCCGGCCTGGTCCTCGGGTCCGTCGGCCTCGGCCTTGCCGGTCACGCGGAAGTCCCGGTCGTGGTGGTGCGCAAACCGCACCGGGACGATTATCACGAGGTCGTCGTCGGCTTCGACGGGTCGCCTCACTCGGAGGCGGCCCTGGAATTCGCCTTCGAGGAGGCTCGGGCGCGGCGCGGGCGGGTGCACGCCGTGTACGCCTGGGAGATGCCGATGTTCTCGCCCTTCGCGGTCGGCTACGGAACGGCACTCGAGGAGATATTCGACAACGAGTGCCGGGCGGCGCGGCTGCGGCTCGCGCCGTGGCGCGACAAGCACCCGGACGTCCCGCTCGTCGAGTCGGCGGTCTGCGGCCACCCGGTCCCGGCGCTGGCCGACGCCTCGCTCGTCGCCGACCTCGTGGTCGTCGGGTCCCGTGGACGGGGCGGCGTGCGCGGCGCGCTGATCGGCTCGGTCAGTCACGCCGTGCTGCACCGCGCGCACTGCCCCGTGGCGGTCGTACGGCCCCGCGACGCGGAGAGCTGAGGGCCCAGGGGCGGGGCCCTCGGCGATCACCTTCGGGCACGCGCCCCGCGGCAGTGTGCGTTGACTCGGCCCGCGTCCGTTCGGTTCCGCTTTGCTCAACATGCGTCTGCCCAACACGCGTCCGCTCAGCAGCGACCGCCAAGTCGAGGGCGCTCCCGGTCCCCGCACCCGGCCTCAACGGGTACGCAAATTCCATTCGTTCCCGATAAGTCGGGCACAAGAAACCCCCGAATCTACAAAGTAAAGGCGCTTGCCGGTTTTCGGTGACAAGTCGAACTGGGTTCAGCGGTGGCTCATCGCGTCGCTCTGCGGGATTAGACCGGAAAGACGGCGAGCGCCGGGAAACCTCGCTGGTTGGCAATTCGCCCAAGATGCGCTGGCGTTGCTTGTAACTCCAACTAATCGTCTCTCTCGGTTGCTTTGGCTGCCGAGAGGTCAAATAATTAATACAGGTTTTCGAATCTCATGGAGGGGGCGTGATGGATTTCTCTGAGTTCGATCCTGGCCGCCCTCGTCGTTCGAATAACGCTGATGACGGTTGGTGGGATCAGCTGACGGCCGGTTCCCCGTTGTGGTCGTCCGAGGGCTCAGCCGCCCGCGAGCACTTTGCGATCAACGACTGCGGACTGCGGCAGGACGCGAGCCAGGACACCAGCGGCGGCGCGTCCGGTGCCGGTCAGGGTCGGGCCCGGTCGTCGTGGGTGTTGGTTGGTTCGCTTCGTGAGTCGGCGCAGGAGTTGGCGTTGGCGCCGTTGCCGGATGATGTGGATATCTGTCTGGCGGAGGCCGAGGAGTTGATGTTCGTCCGGGATCGGATCACGTGTGCTCTTGCTGATCGGGTGGGGCGGGTGCATGGTGCGGGGCAGGCCAGGCAGCATGGTCATGCCTCGACCCGGAGTTGGTTGCGTGCCGCCGGGGGGGATGAGTGTGGCGGGGGCTGGCCGGTTGCTGACGGTGGCGGTGGAGTTGGCCCGGCTGCCGCGGGTGCGTGCGGCGTTCGCCGAGGGCCGTTTGGCGGCGGGGGTGGTGGAGGCGATCTGCACCGCGACCGCGGAGTTGAGCGATGAGCAGGTGGGGGTGGCTGAGCCGATTTTGCTGGAGCTGGCGGGTAAGGCGGGTCCGGCGGAGGTGGCCAAAGCGGGCCGTTACCTGCGGGCGGTGCTGGACCCTGATGGGGAAGAGGGGGATGAGCAGGCCGATTACGCGCGGCGGTTCCTGCGGGTCCGCCCACAAAGGGTGGG